>NZ_CABTJS010000148.1:0-8544 GCF_902485085.1 uncultured Kluyvera sp. | reverse complement strand
GGCGCATTCCTCGAATTCGTGGAAGGCAAAGTACTGCCAGCAGTAGCAATGCTCGAAGAGCGCGCTAAGAAGTAAGCCATTCAAGGGCAGGGAAACCTGCCCAATTTTCAGCGCGCTTTATAGAGCTCGCACCTTTTCTAACGGCCGAAGATACAGGACTACGTGACATGTCTAAAATTTTTGATTTCGTAAAACCAGGTGTTATCACCGGTGATGACGTACAGAAAGTTTTCCAGGTAGCAAAAGAAAACAATTTCGCTCTGCCAGCAGTTAACTGCGTTGGTACTGACTCTATCAACGCCGTGCTGGAAACCGCTGCAAAAGTTAAAGCACCGGTTATCGTTCAGTTCTCCAACGGTGGCGCTGCGTTCATCGCGGGTAAAGGCGTGAAAACCGACGTTCCTCAGGGCGCTGCAATCCTGGGTGCTATCTCTGGTGCGCATCACGTACACCAGATGGCTGAACACTATGGTGTTCCAGTTATCCTGCACACTGACCACTGCGCTAAGAAACTGCTGCCATGGATCGACGGTCTGCTGGACGCGGGTGAAAAACACTTCGCGGCTACCGGTAAACCACTGTTCTCTTCCCACATGATCGACCTGTCCGAAGAGTCCCTGCACGAAAACATCGAAATCTGCTCCAAATACCTGGCGCGTATGTCCAAAATGGGCATGACTCTGGAAATCGAACTGGGTTGCACCGGCGGTGAAGAAGACGGCGTGGACAACAGCCACATGGACGCTTCTGCACTGTACACTCAGCCAGAAGACGTTGATTACGCGTTCACTGAACTGAGCAAAATCAGCCCACGTTTCACCATCGCTGCTTCCTTCGGTAACGTACACGGCGTGTACAAACCAGGTAACGTGGTTCTGACCCCAACCATCCTGCGTGATTCTCAGGAATACGTTTCTAAGAAACACAACCTGCCGCACAACAGCCTGAACTTCGTCTTCCACGGCGGTTCCGGTTCTTCTGCTCAGGAAATCAAAGACTCCGTAAGCTACGGCGTAGTGAAAATGAACATCGATACTGACACCCAATGGGCAACCTGGGACGGTATCCTGCAGTACTACAAAACCAACGAAGCTTACCTGCAAGGCCAGCTGGGCAACCCGAAAGGCGAAGACCAGCCGAACAAGAAATACTACGATCCACGCGTATGGCTGCGTGCAGCTCAGGCGTCCATGATCGCACGTCTGGAACAGGCTTTCTCTGAACTGAACGCGAAAGACGTTCTGTAAGATAAACCTGATTTTTGACCAAAAGCCCGCTGCCTAGCGGGCTTTTTTATTGCCTTTTCAATATGATGTGCCGGATAAAACTGTGATCTATTTGGCAAAATACTGATTTTTTGTTTACCCTTTATACCTGCCTGTACTTTTGCAGGCCGTTTTTAGTTTCCCATCCGGGTATCCATAAGGAATATTGAATGGAAGATTTAAACGTTGTCGATAGCATAAACGACGCTGGCTCCTGGCTGGTGCGCAACCAGGAGCTCCTGCTGAGCTACGCCGTCAATATCGTGGCGGCGATTGCCATCCTCATCGTCGGGATGATCGTGGCGAGAATTGTATCGGGCACCGTCAACCGTCTGATGCTGGCGCGTAAAATTGATGCCACCGTAGCGGACTTCCTCTCCGCGCTGGTGCGCTACGCGATTATTGCCTTTACGCTGATTGCCGCGCTGGGCCGCGTGGGCGTGCAGACTGCCTCGGTGATTGCCGTACTGGGTGCCGCCGGTTTAGCTGTGGGTCTGGCGCTGCAAGGCTCGCTCTCCAACCTGGCCGCTGGCGTACTGCTGGTGATGTTCCGTCCGTTCCGTGCGGGTGAATACGTTGACCTGGGCGGCGTTGCCGGTACCGTGTTGAGCGTGCAGATTTTCTCAACCACCATGCGTACCGTTGACGGCAAAATTATCGTTATTCCGAACGGTAAAATTATCGCCGGTAATATTATCAACTTCTCCCGTGAACCTGCGCGCCGTAATGAGTTTATTATTGGCGTCTCTTACGATGCGGATATTGATCAGGTTAAGCAGATCCTGACCCGTATTCTTGAAGCGGATAATCGTATTCTCAAGGACCGCGATATTACCGTGCGTTTAAATGAACTGGCGCCGTCGTCAGTGAATTTTGTCGTGCGTGCCTGGAGCCTGAGCGGCGACCTGCAAAACGTCTACTGGGACGTGCTGGAGCAAATTAAGCGCGAGTTCGATGCCAACGGCATCAGCTTCCCCTATCCACAGTTAGACGTGAATATGAAGCCGGGCAGTTCTGCCCAGCAGTAATCGCTTCTAAGCAGTAATAAGGCCGGGCTGATGCCCGGTTTTTTTATGGGCGACCAAACATGGTAGACCTGATAAGCGTAGCGCCATCAGGCACTGACTGAGCGTATTAGTGCCGGATGACGACGTAAACGTCTTATCCGGCCTACATCGGTGCGCGTATCTTCAATTTATAATTAGCTAAACTTATTACTGATTAAAAATATCAATTTCCGCTAATGATTCTATCGCGTTATAGTCAGCGCCATTCCTGAACCACTTAAAGAAAACTATCGTGATATCTTACTACTTTCAAGGGCTTATGCTTGGTGCGGCAATGATTCTTCCGCTGGGGCCGCAAAATGCGTTCGTGATGAACCAGGGGATTCGTCGCCAATACCATTTGATGATTGCGCTGCTGTGCGCCATTAGCGATCTGGTGCTTATCTGCGCCGGGATATTTGGCGGCAGCGCCTTGTTGAATGCCTCGCCGTGGCTGCTGGCGTTGGTCACCTGGGGCGGCGTTGCGTTTCTGCTGTGGTATGGCTTTGGCGCGTTAAAAACCGCGATGGGTAGCAATATTGAACTGGCGAATGCGGAAGTGATGAAGCAGGGGCGCTGGAAAATTATTGCGACCATGCTGGCGGTGACCTGGCTTAACCCACACGTTTATCTGGACACCTTTGTGGTGCTGGGCAGTCTCGGCGGTCAGCTGGCGGATGAGCCAAAACGCTGGTTTGCGCTGGGCACCGTCAGCGCTTCCTTCCTGTGGTTCTTTGCGCTGGCGTTGCTGGCAGCCTGGCTCGCTCCTCGTTTACGAACCGCTAAAGCGCAGCGTATTATTAACCTGATTGTTGGCGTAGTGATGTGGTTTATTGCATTTCAGCTGGCAAAAGAGGGCGTTGGACACCTGCATGCGTTGTTGAACTAGGTCTCATCTGATGGACTTTCCCCTGGTAACGGCTAAGCTTGCAGGCAAGACCCCGTTGTCGGGTGATAACCAAGGAGATACAACAGTGAAGTTTAAAGTGATGGCTCTGGCTGCAGTAGTTGGGTTTAGCACAATGGCGGTGCAGGCAAATGAATTGCCGGACAGCCCGCATATCGTGACATCGGGTACGGCGAGCGTGGATGCGGTTCCGGATATCGCGACGCTTGCCATTGAAGTCAACATTGCTGCCAAGGATGCCGCAAGCGCGAAAAAACAGGCCGACCAGCGTGTTGCGCAATATCTCTCCTTCCTCGAGCAGAACGGCGTAGCGAAAAAAGATATCAGCTCCGCGAACCTGCGTACTCAGCCGGATTACGACTATCAGAACGGGAAAAGCGTGCTGAAAGGCTATCGCGCGGTACGTACCGTGGAGGTGACGCTGCGTCAGCTGGATAAGCTGAACTCGTTGCTGGATGGCGCGCTGAAAGCCGGGTTGAATGAAATCCGTTCCGTGTCGCTGGGCGTGGCGCAGCCGGATGCTTATAAAGATAAGGCGCGTAAAGCGGCGATTGAAGATGCGATTCATCAGGCGCAGTCGTTAGCGGCGGGCTTCCACAGTAAGCTGGGGCCGGTGTATAGCGTGCGTTATCATGTGTCCAACTATCAGCCGAGCCCAATGGTGCGGATGATGAAGGCCGATGCGGCGCCGGTTTCAGCACAGGAAACTTACGAGCAGGCGACTATCCAGTTTGACGATCAGGTGGATGTGGTGTTCCAGCTTCAGCCTGAGCAGGCTGCGGCTCCTGCTGCAACTCAAGCTCCTGCACCTGCGGCGAAATAAGCGGTTAATTAGGGCGGCGGCGATTGGCCGCCCCTTGCACACTTTCTGTGTTAGTGCGGGTTAATCCTGACGCAACACCTTATGTCCATAAGCCAGCAACGCATCCGTCACCTTCCGCATCATCCGGCTCTCTGGCGCAAAACGGTGCCAGTATAGCATCCGGCGCTGGAACAGCCCCGGCGTCAAATCAATCAGCTCACCGCTCGCCAACTCTTTCTCAATTTGCAGATGCGGGATCATACAGCAGGTCGTCCCCTGACGTGCCAGCTGCACAAACGCTTCCGACGAGTTAACGATATGGCAAGGAACGCTGCCCGGCGGCAGATCGAAGTTCTGCTGCAAAAAGGCCTGGTGCATATCGTCCAGATGATCGAAGGCTACCGCTGGCGCTTTCAGCAGCGCAGAGCGAGTCACTCCGTTAGGGAAATAGCGCTCAGCGAACGCTTTGGAACCGACAAACAGATAGTCGAGCGCCCCAAGCTGATCGACCAGACAGCTCGGCAGCGCCTGCGGCTGAATACTCACCGCGCCAACCACTTCGCCGCGACGCAGGCGTTCCTGGGTGCGGGTTTCATCTTCTACCTGTAAATTTAAACGGATAGGCGAGTTGGCCAGCACATCGGCCAGCGCTGGCAGCAGCCAGGTGGCCAGACTGTCGGCGTTGACCGCCAGCGACAGCAGCAGCGGCGTCGAACCGGTTTGCTCGTCACCCAGCCACTCCTCTTCCAGCAGTTCAACCTGACGCAGCAGCGCCAGCAGCTTCTGACCCTGTTCCGTTGGGCGCGGCGGCACGGTACGTACCAGCAGCGGCTGGCCGAACATGTTTTCCAGCTGTTTTATTCGTTGGGAAACGGCGGACTGAGTAATACACAGTTTCTGCGCGGCGCGTTCAAATCCACGTTCTCTGATAACGGCATCCAGCGCCTGTAGTGTTCTGTAGTCCGGACGTTTCATTGCTCTGAGATACTCCCCTGTAGGTGTTATCTGCACTATGACATAATTTTACCGGAGATACAGACGAAAATGGTTTGCAGTTTACTGTGACAAAGGTCACGAGTTGAACGCCTGCTCCATCGCACTCAGCCTGAGGTTTCCCGGTGGCTCGAATTATTCCAGCGTTATGTTCTATAATGCGCGGCAGTTGATGACACCACAGGCGAAACGATCATGACGCAGGATGAACTGAAAAAAGCAGTAGGCTGGGCGGCACTTCAATACGTACAGCCGGGTACGATTGTGGGTGTAGGCACGGGCTCTACCGCAGCGCACTTTATTGACGCGCTGGGCACGATGAAAGGACAAATCGAAGGGGCGGTCTCAAGCTCTGATGCCTCTACCGAGAAGCTGAAAAGCCTCGGCATCACCGTTTTCGACCTGAACGAAGTCGACCGTTTAGGCATCTACGTGGACGGCGCGGATGAAATTAACGGCCACATGCAGATGATCAAAGGCGGCGGCGCGGCGCTGACTCGCGAAAAAATCATCGCCTCCGTAGCGGATAAATTTATCTGTATCGCCGATTCATCCAAGCAGGTTGATATCCTGGGCAACTTCCCGCTGCCGGTTGAAGTTATCCCAATGGCCCGCAGCGCCGTGGCGCGTGAGCTGGTGAAGCTGGGTGGTCGTCCGGAATACCGTCAAGGCGTAGTGACCGATAACGGCAACGTTATCCTCGACGTTCATGGCCTGGAAATTCTCGACGCCATCGCACTGGAAAACGCCATTAATGGCATCCCAGGCGTAGTGACCGTAGGGCTTTTCGCTAATCGTGGCGCAGATGTGGCACTGATTGGTACCGCCGACGGCGTGAAAACCATAGTGAAATGATCTGACGGGGGGAAATCGCAATTTCCCCCATTTTTTTTATGTGGGCTAAATTTGGTGACTTGTGTCACATTTCAATCTCACACCTTATTAACATCCCATCTTTATCTTCTCACTTAGCATTTTATGCTGGCATTTCTCGCTACATGACGCTTCCTCATATCCCCGACGCAAACGTTCATATTGCCGCAATATTTTTTTTTGATATGTTGCTTAGATGAACTTTCGTTCATCACAGCATCAGTAAAACAAAGACAGGACGGGGAAATGGCTAAGGTATCACTGGAAAAAGAGAAAATTAAATTTCTGCTGGTTGAAGGCGTGCACCAGAAGGCGGTGGATAGTCTGCGTGCAGCAGGTTACACCAATATCGAGTTTCACAAGGGTGCGCTGGACACTGAACAGCTGAAAGAGTCGATCCGTGATGCGCATTTCATCGGCCTGCGATCCCGTACTCACCTGACGGAAGACGTTTTTGCTGCCGCTGAGAAGCTGGTGGCGGTCGGGTGTTTCTGCATTGGTACTAACCAGGTTGACCTGGTCGCGGCGGCTAAACGCGGCGTGCCGGTATTTAACGCTCCGTTCTCTAATACCCGTTCCGTGGCGGAGCTGGTGATCGGTGAGCTGCTATTGCTGCTACGCGGTATTCCGGAAGCGAACGCCAAAGCACACCGCGGCGTATGGAACAAACTGGCTGCGGGCTCTTATGAAGCGCGCGGCAAAAAGCTGGGTATTATTGGTTATGGCCACATCGGTACTCAGTTAGGCATTCTGGCGGAATCGCTGGGGATGCATGTCTTCTTCTACGATATCGAAAGCAAGCTGCCGCTGGGTAATGCCACGCAGGTTCAGCATCTTTCTGACCTGCTGAATATGAGCGACGTGGTCAGCCTGCACGTGCCGGAAAACGCCTCCACCAAAAATATGATGGGTGCGGAAGAGCTGGCGCTGATGAAACCGGGCGCGCTGCTCATTAACGCCTCACGTGGTACGGTTGTTGAAATTCCTGCGCTGTGCGATGCGCTGGCGCGTAAACATCTGGCAGGCGCGGCTATTGACGTCTTCCCAACCGAGCCTGCGACCAACAGCGAGCCGTTCACCTCGCCGCTGTGCGAGTTCGACAACGTTATCCTGACCCCGCACATCGGCGGTTCAACTCAGGAAGCGCAGGAGAACATCGGTCTGGAAGTGGCGGGTAAACTGATTAAGTACTCCGACAACGGCTCTACGCTCTCTGCGGTTAACTTCCCGGAAGTGTCTCTGCCGCTGCACGGCGGCCGTCGTCTGCTGCACATCCACGAAAACCGTCCTGGCGTACTGACAGCGCTCAACCAAATCTTTGCCGAGCAGGGCGTCAACATTGCCGCGCAGTACCTGCAAACCACGCCACAGATGGGCTACGTGGTTATCGATATTGAAGCGGAAGAGGATGTAGCGGAGAAAGCGCTGCTGAGCATGAAGGCGATTCCGGGCACCGTTCGCGCGCGTCTGCTGTACTAATCTTTCTCTTTTCTATCCAGACGGGCAGGCCATTGGTCTGCCCGTTTTGTTTTTCTGTTTCCGTTCTGCAACTCATACATGGCATTTACGAGCCTCGCCGCAAACGGTGATTAAAGATTCTGCTGCGCATTGTGTGTAGTGAAAAGGATTTTACGATAGGGGTTCAGCATAGGGCTGAAACGGAAAAGCCCCTACCGAAGCAGGGGCTCTAAAAGGAAAGGGATAATGATGAGACTCGTCATCATACTGCTGATTCTGTTAATCATCGCTTGGCCAGCATATTAACAGTCTTTACGCAGGAGGGAGGTTCGCCTCCCTCACCCTTTACCGAGGAATTTAGGTCAAAAAAGAATCGATGTCAATCGGCAGAAAATGCCTACCACTGCCACACTTTCGACGGCGTGACCACGGCGGGAAGGGGGATATCCCACTCTTCAACCGGCAAGGCGTCAACTAACTGACAATCGTGCGCATAGCCGACAGGCTGAATGCCGTACTGCTGCCAGTTCTGCAACGTACGGTCGTAAAAACCACCGCCCATGCCCAGCCTCTGACCTTGTTCATCAAAGGCAACCAGCGGTGTTATCAGCACGTCGAGTTTAGCTAGCGGCAGTACGTCACGGACATCCAGCTTCGGTTCGCGGATTTTGAGGCGGTTCATGACCAGTTCGCTGTGCGGGTGATAATGCAGAAACAGCAGGTTGCCTGGGCTGAACGGATGAAGTACCGGCAGGTAAACGCGCTTACCGGCTCGCCAGAGCTGTTCAATCAAAGGTTGGGTATCGAGTTCGCCGTCAAAGGATAAAAACAGCGCGACGGTTTTTGCCATCACCACGGGAGGCCAGGCCATCATGCTGTCTGCGGCTTGTTCACCGTAAAGCGTTTGCTGTTGTGGCGTGAGCGCACGACGACGTTGCCGGATTAACTGGCGAATGTGCTGTCGGGAGTTTTGTTGCTCAGATGGATGCGTCATAAGACCGGTAGGTAGAAGGGGAATCTCCGAGATGCCGCCGCAGGCTGTAACCCTTGAACCCTTGGTTCAAGGTGAATGCGTCGTCACAGTTTTAAGGCTTCTCGGACGGACCGAGCATGCTCACCAACCATGGAGCGCCACATTCTTGTGGTATGAAATATCGGCTCAGGGGACTGGCCCGCTTGCGAACATCTCAGAGAAATTTT
>NZ_CABTJS010000147.1:0-1390 GCF_902485085.1 uncultured Kluyvera sp. | reverse complement strand
AGCGGACATCCAAGAATTGATGAAAAGTACAACATCTTCAGGTAATAAATAAATTTCGCCGAAATAATGTAATTACCGACCCGAAGGCCGGTAATTGTTAACACTGATAACCTTTTACCACGCGTAAGCTTCAGGTGCCTCTCCGCCTGGCCCCGGCCAGATGGTATCCAGCCTTTTGAGCGTATCGTCTGAAAGAGACAGCGTCAGGGCATTGAGATTCTGACGGAGCTGTTCAACTGTACGCGGACCACTGAGCACGGTGCTAACCACCGGGTTCTGCAGTAGCCAGGCCAGCGCGACGTCTGATGGTGTTTCCCCCAGCTCATCACACAGTGTTTCCCAGGCCTCCAGTTGTGGCCGCAGGCGGTTGATTTGTGCCTGCAACTGCGGTGATGCCCGGCGGCCACCGGCAATTTTCTTCAGAACACCGCCCAGCATCCCCATCCCGACCGGGCTCCAGGGGATCAGGCCAATGCCGTAATGACGCAGCGCCGGAATGATTTCTAGCTCAATCGTGCGCTGGGTCAGATTGTACAGGCTCTGTTCCGATGCCAGCCCCAGCAGGTTGCGCGCGTCAGCCTTGCACTGTGCAGTGGCAATATCCCAGCCAGCAAAGTTACTGCTGCCAACGTAGCTGATTTTACCCTCACGGATCAGCTGTTCCATGGCCTGCCAGATCTCCTCCCAGGGCGTGTTCCGGTCGATATGGTGCATCTGATAGAGATCGATATGGTCCGTTTTCAGCCTTTTCAGGCTGGCCTCACAGGCCCGGCGGATATGGTAGGCAGACAGGTATTTGTCGTTCGGCCCCGTGTCCATCGGCTGGTAAACTTTCGTGGCCAGCACTATCCGGTCACGCTGACCACTACGCGCCAGCCAGTTACCGATGATTTCTTCGGATGTTCCGTAACCCTTTGCCATATCCGGTGACTGCGGCCCGCCATAGACGTCAGCGGTATCGAAAAAGTTGATACCTGCATCCACGGCTTCATCCATGATCCTGAAGCAGGCCGACTCATCCGTCAGCTCACCGAAATTCATGGTACCGAGACCGATGCGGCTCACCCGCAGACCGGTACGCCCCAGATGTTTGTAGTTCATGTCAAATGCTCCTTAACTGAACGTGTTATTGCAGATTTTTACGGAAAAAGTCTTTCAGCTTGTCAAAAGGGATGACGTCGGTACGGTCATACAGATCGACATGCCCTGCGTCCGGTACGACATACAGTTCTTTAGGCTGACCGGCGCGTTTGAAAGCGTCCTCGCTGAATTCTTTTGAGTGAGCCTGATCGCCGGTAATAAACAGCATCGGGCGCGGCGAGATGGTTTCAATATCGTTGAACGGATAGAAGTTCATAAACTTGCCAATACTGCTCAGCATCGGTTTCGT
>NZ_CABTJS010000146.1:0-23296 GCF_902485085.1 uncultured Kluyvera sp. | reverse complement strand
GCGGCTGTAGCGCGGTGGTCCCACCTGACCCCATGCCGAACTCAGAAGTGAAACGCCGTAGCGCCGATGGTAGTGTGGGGTCTCCCCATGCGAGAGTAGGGAACTGCCAGGCATCAATTTAGAAGTATGGCACTAATATTCGAGGCAGTTCACTACTCGACAGAGAGTAGGACAAAAGCGAAAGCTTTTGAACGTTGCAAAGCAACGGCCCGAAGGGTAAATCACGTAGTGATTTATAAACTGCCAGGCATCAAATTGCAGTAAACCGGGATGAATAATCCGGGTAGTGACAAAGAATTCGGTGGAGCGGTAGTTCAGTCGGTTAGAATACCTGCCTGTCACGCAGGGGGTCGCGGGTTCGAGTCCCGTCCGTTCCGCCACTTATTAAGAGCCCTGAGCATAATTGCTCAGGGCTTTTTCTTTTTCTGCTGTCTAATTATTGCTGTTTTAGCAAAAATCCTCTGCATTAAACGATCTTTTTCCCGATCCTCTCGCTCGTCATAATGGTTTTCGTTAACCAATATTGATAAATAAAGAGGAAAATCATGACAATCCCTGCACTTGGCCTTGGCACCTTCCGCCTGAAAGATGACGTTGTTATCGCATCCGTTAAAACCGCCCTTGAGCTAGGTTACCGCACCATCGATACCGCGCAGATCTACGACAACGAAGCGGCCGTTGGTCAGGCGATTGCGGAAAGCGGCATCGCGCGTGATGAGCTGTTCATCACCACTAAGATCTGGATTGAAAACCTGGGCAAAGACAAGCTGATCGCTAGCCTCAAAGAGAGCCTGGAGAAGCTACGTACCGATTATGTTGACCTGACGCTGATCCACTGGCCGTCTCCAAATGACGCTGTGGCGGTTGAAGAATTCATGGCTGCGCTGCTGGAAGCGAAACAGCAGGGCCTGACGCGCCAGATTGGTATCTCCAACTTCACTATTCCGCTGATGGAACGCGCTATTTCTGCCGTTGGCGTCGAAAATATTGCGACCAACCAGATTGAGTTGTCACCTTACCTGCAGAACCGTAAGGTGGTGGGTTGGGCGGCAGAGCATGGTATCCACATCACCTCTTATATGACGCTGGCCTACGGTAAGTCGCTGAAAGATGAGGTGATTGCTGAAATTGCGAAGAAACACAATGCGACGCCAGCGCAGGTTATTCTGGCTTGGGCAATGGGTGAAGGCTATGCGGTGATCCCATCTTCAACCAAGCGTGAAAACCTGGCGAGTAACCTGCTGGCGCTGGATCTGAAATTAGATGCCGATGATAAAAAAGCGATTGCTGCCCTGGATTGCAACGACCGCCTGGTCAGCCCAGAAGGCTTGGCTCCAGAGTGGGACTAATGATGCGATAAACGGGCTACAACCCTCAAGTAGCTAAAGCAACTCACCCGGGCTGCACCCTCTGGTAGCCCGGGCGAGGCGTTTACGCCGACGCCTATTACCGGTTGTCTTTCACATACTCGCTGAGAAAATCAATAAACGCTCTGATGCGCGTACTCACCGCACGATCGCTGTAATACACGGCGCTAAAAGGCATTTCCACCGGCAGACGTTTATCAGCCAGCAGCTCAACAAACTCCCCGCTAGCAATTTCTTTATCCACCATATAGTCCGACAAGCAGGCAATGCCGTTACCGTGCAAACACAGTTGTTTAAGCGTCTCACCGCTGTTTGACGAAATTCCACTGCTAATTTCCATAAACTGGCCATCACAGCAGTAAACAGGCCAGGTGTTCAGTGAAGACGGTTCGGTAAAGCCAAGGCAAAGATGTTCTTTGAGGTCGACAACGTTCTCTGGTTTACCGTGGCGAGCAATATACTCCGGCGAGGCAATAATCTTCCTATAGCTGCTAAACAGTGGACGTGCGCGTAGGCTGGAATCCGTTAAAGTACCGGCGCGGATAGCGACATCAACCTTACGCTCAATCAAATTGATAAAGGTTTCGGAAGAGACCAGCGAAAGCGTCATTTCCGGGTAACGTTCGCGGAAAGACTTCACCAGTGGCATCAGGAAGTGCAGCATCACCGGCGTGGCAGCATCCACGCGCAATAGGCCCCGCGGCGTGTTACGCGTATCCAGCAGCTCGTTCTCGGCAGCCGCCATCTCCTGTAGCACAACCTGCATACGGCGGAAATAACGCTCTCCCTCTTCGGTCAGGCTCAACTGGCGCGTAGTGCGGTTAAGCAGACTCACGCCAAGCTTTGATTCCAGCTTCTTCACCGCCCGACTTACCGCCGAGTTGGCCTGCCCAAGCTGCTCGGCGGCACGGCTGAAACTGCCGCTTTCCACTACCGCCACAAAAATGGCTATTTCTTCTGATGTCGCTCTCATTATTGCACCTGAAGCAAAATTCTATTGAGATTTTGAATATTTTTGTTATTTAAACACCCCGGCATACTACGTGTCATCTTAATACTGATGATGTGGAGTAAATTATGCCGCTGGCGCTTCTAGCCTTAACGATCAGTGCCTTCGCAATTGGCACAACCGAATTTGTGATTGTCGGCCTGGTCCCGACGATTGCTGAACAGCTTGCCATCTCTCTGCCTTCCGCAGGGATGCTGGTTTCTATTTATGCTCTGGGCGTAGCCATCGGCGCGCCGGTATTAACCGCGTTGACCGGCAAACTGCCGCGAAAACAGCTGCTGCTGGCGCTGATGGTGCTATTTACCATCGGGAACCTGCTGGCCTGGCAAGCGCCCGGGTATGCCACTCTGGTCGTCGCGCGTTTGCTGACAGGCCTGGCCCACGGCGTTTTCTTCTCCATTGGGTCGACGATTGCAACGAGCCTGGTACCTAAAGATAAGGCGGCGTCGGCAATCGCTATTATGTTCGGCGGTTTGACCGTTGCTCTGGTGACCGGCGTACCGATGGGGACGTTCATTGGTCAGCATTTCGGCTGGCGGGAAACCTTCCTCGCCGTTTCTCTGCTCGGCGTGATTGCGCTAATTGCCAGCGCGGTGCTTATCCCACGTAATATCCCAGGGCGTGCGCCAGCAAGCCTTGCTGAACAGGTGAAAGTACTGACTCACCCACGCTTGCTGATGATTTACGCCATTACCGCGTTAGGCTATGGCGGCGTCTTTACTGCCTTTACCTTCCTGGCGCCGATGATGCAGGACCTGGCTGGCTTTACGCCAGGCGCGGTGAGTTGGATCCTGCTGGGCTATGGTGTGGCGGTAGCAATTGGGAACATCTGGGGCGGTAAACTGGCCGATAAACACGGCGCAGTACCCGCACTGAAGTTTATTTTCGCGGCACTGGCTGCACTGCTGTTGGTTTTCCAGTTTACGGCATCAATTCAGTACGCGGCTCTGGCCACCGTCCTCGTGATGGGTGTCTTTGCCTTCGGTAACGTTCCGGGCTTGCAGGTTTATGTGGTGCAAAAAGCAGAGCAGTACACTCCGGCTGCGGTCGACGTTGCCTCTGGCCTGAATATCGCCGCTTTTAACGTCGGCATCGCTATCGGTTCCGTCGTTGGTGGTCAAACGGTAGAGCATTATGGTCTGGCGCAAACACCGTGGATTGGCGCGCTGATCGTGGTGGTTGCACTGCTGCTGACCGGCCTGAGCGGTCGCCTGGATAGACCTGCACGCGTCGCATTAGGCTAAGGCTGAAGGGTAAGCAAGCGCTTACAGAAGTTCACGCAGCTTTATCACAAATAGCGTTGAAACCGCGGGCAAAAGCCCCTATAACAGAAGAACCTTCCTGGAATCAGGCGGGTTCTTTCGTTATTGAGGTTATAAAAGAAAGTGCGAAAAAATACCTACGCCATGCGCTATATTGCCGGACAGCCAGCGGAGCGGATTCTGCCTCCTCCCGGCGCTTATACCAGCATTAGCCAGGCACTCTCGGTGGGTAAGCCGTTAAGCACGGAAGAGAACATTCGTATCCTGGTGTGGAACATCTTTAAACAGCAGCGGGCTGAATGGCTGTCGGTGCTGAATAAGTTCGGTAAAGATGCCCATCTGGTCCTATTACAGGAAGCGCAGACGACGCCTGAGCTGGTGAAGTTTGCGACCACTAACTATCTTGCCGCCGATCAGGTTCCCGCCTTTGCGCTGCCGCATCACCCTTCAGGCGTGATGACGCTGTCCGCCGCTCATCCTATTTACTGTTGTCCATTGCGCGAACGCGAGCCGATACTACGGTTAGCAAAATCAGCGTTAGTGACCGTTTACCCACTTCCCGACGCGCGCCTGCTGATGGTCGTCAATATTCACGCGGTTAACTTTAGCCTCGGCGTGGATGTCTATAGTAAACAGCTGATGCCTATTGGAGAACAGATTGCCCAGCACACAGGCCCGGTGATTATGGCGGGAGATTTTAACGCCTGGAGCCGTCCGCGGATGAATGCGTTGTACCGGTTTGCGCGCGATATGTCGCTGCGTCCCGTTCGTTTTGATGATGACCAGCGCCGTCGCGCATTTGGTCGTCCGTTAGACTTTGTGTTCTATCGCGGGCTAAGCGTGGCTGACGCCTCGGTTCTGGTGACCCGCGCATCCGATCATAATCCGCTGATTGTGGAATTTAGCCCGGGAAAATAGGGCGAGGGAAATAAAAAAGGCACCGGGGGAAACGGTGCCTTTTTTATGAGTTACCTATCAGGAATCAGGACGGTCGCTGTTTTTTACAAACAACGTCAGCTGATCGCCCGGCTGCAGATTGGCCGTATCGCTGTTCCAGCGCATCACATCTTTGATGTTCACGCCGTGCCGTTTGGCGATGCTCGAAAGCGAATCACCTTTGCGTACGCGGTACGTAATACTGCTGTTATCGGCAAGACGTGCAGCGCTGCTGCCCGCACCTACCGTTAAGCTCTGACCGACTTTCAGATTGCTGCCACGCAGGTTGTTCCACTGCTGCAGGTCTTTTGCATTCACGCCTAAACGTGAGGCAATACCTGACAGCGTGTCACCTGAACGTACCTTATAGCTACGGCTGGTCATCGGCGTGTTGTCGGCAACCAGCGTAGGCTGGAGATCGGCAATCTCACCGGAGGCCAGGGACTCACGCAGCTGATCCGCATGTTTCTGTGGCACCATCACGTACTTCGGACCGCTTGCACCGAGCGTAGAGCCTTTGACGCCCGCGTTAAAGGTCTTCAGCTTGCTGACAGGCATTCCTGCCATATCGGCCAGCTGTGAGATCTCTACTGGACTATCAACGCGTACGCGCGCCAGTGCACGGCTTTCATCTGCGGTAGGCAGACGAACGCCATAGCGTTTGCTGTTCTTGAGGATGTCGCTCAAGGCCAGCATCTTAGGTACGTATAATTTCGTTTCCTGAGGCAACGGCAGTGACCAGAAGTCGGTGGGTTTACCACGGGCCTTGTTCACTTTCATTGCTTTCATTACACGGCCTTCGCCGCTGTTATACGCTGCTACGGTTAATAACCAGTCGCCATCGAACATTTTGTTCAGGCGCTGCATCATATCCAGTGCTGCCGTTGTGGAAGCAACGACATCACGACGTGCGTCATAACTGCGGGTCTGTTTCAGACCGTAATTTCGCCCTGTGCTCGGAATGATCTGCCAAATGCCTGCGGCATTGGCACCAGACGTTGCGTGCGGGTCAAAAGCGCTCTCCACTATGGGTAGTAATACCAGTTCCATTGGCATGTTACGTTTCTTAACTTGCCCGGCTATCCAGTACATATACGGCTCTGCCCGTAAAGTTACATCGTGGAGATAGCTCTTATTTCGTAAGTACTTCTGTTTCTGTTCGCGAACCCGGGCGTTATCCGGGATTCCCATCTTTAGCTCGTCGCCAATGTAAGCCCACAAATCCTGGTCCTGCATGTCGAATGTCCCATCGTCCATCCAACGTGCCTGACTTGCGAACTTACCTGCTTCCCCTTGACTAGCCGCAGAAAGGCTCTGTGCGTGCTGTTGGACGTTACCTTGCTGTGAAGCCTGGCAACCCACGAGCAGGACAGAGGCGAGTAATATCGCTTTTGCCTTCATGTGTGTGTCAATAGTTGCTTAAAAGACGACCGATAATAACGACGAACTTTCGAAAACGCAACCCGGAAGTATCAGAAGTTATCTTTCTTTGACCGTAACCATGCAAAACGCTGCTCAGATTGTAGCAATTTTGTTTCTTTGCTTATTTCATCAATTAAATCAATATCATCCGTTCTTAAAAAGAGATTAATCTGACGCTCTTTTTTCAGAGTTGTGGGGAGTGTCATTTGCTTTTTCGCGCGTAACTCCTTCACTTCTCGATAGTATTCGTTAATGAACAAATCATGCGGTAAAACGCTCAGCGCAAACTTCATATTGGAGAGCGTGTACTCATGAGCGCAACAAATTAACGTCTCTTCAGGCAACGTGTTAATGCTCTGCAACGACTGGTACATCTGGGCTGGCGTGCCTTCAAAAAGACGGCCGCAGCCCCCGGAAAACAAGGTGTCTCCGCAAAAAAGCCACGGGGCGCTGTAGAAACAGACATGTCCTAAAGTGTGGCCCGGCGTGGCGAAAACGTGAAAATCCTGGTTGAGGATGTGAATTTGGTCGCCGTCGGACACAATTTTTGTTGCCCCTTTGTTGTGAGTCTCTTTAGGGCCATAAACGTCAATATTCGGATAAGACTTAACGAGTTCGGCAACGCCGCCGACGTGATCGTTGTGGTGATGCGTTAAAAGGATCGCCTCTGGGTGCCAGTTGTTTGCCTTGATTGCCTCAAGCACCGGCGCGGCATCACCCGGATCGACTATTAAACAACGCCTGGTTTCATCATTAAGAACCCAGATGTAGTTGTCCTGAAAGGCTGGAATACTGTTAAGATTCATTTGTTACCTCTTAAACGCGTAGGGAAGGTTGTGATGAAACCGGCAAGGATACCTCAAACAGTCTCGGCGCCTGTCTCGTGGGCGCAAATGCCCTGGGGTGAATATTATCGCGAGGCTATCGATCGTCAACTGAAACCCTGGCTGGGAAAACTGTATGGTTTTCACCTGCTCAAGGTGGGAAACCTCAGCGCTGAGATCAACACTGAAGCTTGCGCTATCTCCCATCAGGTCAATATTTCGCTGGAAGGCAACCCGATGCAGGTGAAGGCAGATCCCCTGCATTTGCCATTTGCGGAGAAATCCGTTGATGCCTGCCTGCTGTCGCACACACTGCCCTGGTGCAGCGATCCTCATCGCCTGCTGCGTGAAGCTGACCGCGTGCTTATTGACGATGGTTGGCTGATTATCACCAGCTTTAACCCGATGAGCCTGATGGGGCTGCGTAAACTGGTTCCGGTGCTGCGTAAATCGACGCCCTACAATAGCCGGATGTTTACCCTGATGCGTCAACTGGATTGGCTGGCGCTACTGAATTTTGAAGTGATGCACCAAAGCCGGTTTCAGGTGCTTCCCTGGGCGAAACAGGGCGGGACGCTGCTCAGCACACATTTACCGGCGTTGGGTTGCCTGCAGGTGATCGTAGCGCGTAAGCGGACGTTTCCGCTTACGCTTAACCCGATGCGGCAGAATAAAGCCAAAAGCCGCATTCAGCAGGCCGTAGGGGCAACGCGACAGTACCGTAAACCGGACGCTTAAGCCTCCGGCTGATACCCAACATCGTCGTGCGTTGGTGAGTTGGCCGCCGTACGCGCCAGCTCATCGCAGCGTTCGTTTTCCGGGTGACCGGCGTGGCCTTTAACCCATTCCCAACGAATCTCATGCTTACCGAGCGCCGTGTCCAGGCGCTTCCACAGATCGACGTTTTTCACCGGCTTTTTATCCGCCGTTTTCCAGCCGCGTTTTTTCCAGTTGTGGATCCACTGGGTGATCCCTTGACGAACATACTGGCTATCGGTGCTCAACACCACGGTGCATGGCTCTTTGAGCGCTTCAAGCGCGACGATAGCCGCCATCATTTCCATGCGGTTATTGGTCGTCAGACGGTAACCTTCGCTGAAGGTTTTTTCCCGCTGCTGATAGCGTAGAATGGCACCATAACCACCCGGACCTGGGTTACCGAGGCAAGAGCCATCGGTGAAAATTTCTACCTGTTTAAGCATCTCTGGTAGACTTCCTGTATCTGCAATCAAAGTTAAACGGCAAGTCTGACATAAATGACTGATATGAGCACTGCAATTACACGACAGATCGTTCTGGATACCGAAACCACCGGTATGAACCAGATCGGTGCCCACTATGAAGGCCACAAGATCATCGAGATCGGTGCCGTCGAGGTGATAAACCGTCGTTTAACCGGCAACAACTTCCACGTTTACCTCAAGCCCGACCGGCTGGTGGATCCTGAGGCGTTCGGCGTTCACGGTATCGCCGATGAGTTTTTGCTGGATAAACCGACCTTTGCCGACGTAGCCGACGAGTTTATGGACTACATCCGCGGTGCGGAACTGGTTATCCATAACGCATCGTTCGATATCGGCTTTATGGACTATGAGTTTAGTAAGCTCAACCGCGGTATTCCAAAAACTAGTACCTTCTGCAAAGTCACCGATAGCCTGGCGCTGGCGAGGAAGATGTTCCCCGGCAAGCGTAACAGCCTCGACGCGCTCTGCTCACGTTATGAAATAGACAACACCAAGCGTACGTTGCACGGCGCACTGCTCGATGCCCAGATTCTGGCGGATGTCTATCTGACCATGACCGGTGGGCAGACCTCGATTAAGTTCTCGATGGAAGGCGAATCGCAGCAGCAGGTCGGAGATGCCGGTATTCAGCGCATTGTGCGTGCGGCAAGTAAACTACGTGTGGTTTATGCTACTGATGAAGAGCTGGCAAATCATGAATCGCGCCTCGACCTGGTGCAGAAAAAGGGCGGAAGCTGCCTCTGGCGGTCGTAAAACGGCTGTTTTTGCTGTGAAAATAAGCGTGTGGGCGATTTTTGCAGCAAACGATTCAAAAGTAGAGAAAAAGCGTTGACGGTTTGCCGGGGAATCCGTAATATTCGCCTCGTTCCCAAGGGAACACAGCGGAGCGGTAGTTCAGTCGGTTAGAATACCTGCCTGTCACGCAGGGGGTCGCGGGTTCGAGTCCCGTCCGTTCCGCCACTATTCAGAAAGCCCGAATCAGCAATGATTCGGGCTTTCGTAGTTTCTATCCCCTTACTTTTTATTCCTCACCCAGAAACGCCTCCATCAATGCCTGCATGGCGGGGCTGACGGCTTTTCCGGCATGGTGCGCGCAAAAGGTGCTAATTTTCATTGGCAACAGCTCTTTGTGGCTTAAGGTCTTTTTGACAATCAGTACACACAGCTGTCTCTGGCAGATTATATGTCGGACATTAGTTCTCCCTTGTTTGTCATTTCAAATATTAATGTCAGATTATTGTATAAATCTAAAAGTAACTTTTCCCTATATAGGGCAATGAAAGGCATGCGTGTACGATTTGTTGTCCATGACGCGATTATGCAGAATACCTACAATCTCTCTTCCCGTATTGTTCTGTCAAACGATGTTGGCGGCAGTTCGCATTTTAGCTTTTTAGTATTTGTTTTGCAGATACACTATGAGTATGGAATAATAAAATAAGAAGGCTGGGGTGCAATTCAAAAATATTTTATTCTATGGGTTTATTCATTGGTTAAAATGATGTTGTGGGTTTTTATATTCATTTTAGATATTAATTCTTGGGTTGTTTTATCTTTATGTTACTTTTTAGAATGTATTGAATACTTTTATTAGATGTTCTTAGTTTTGCTTGTGTGGTTTGTTTATTCTATTGGATTTAGTAATATTTGCTTGGTTTATATTAAAACCGGTATCAATATTATGTGTCTGTTAGTGGATTTTTTCCTAAAAAGTAGGAGTGTCAGTTAGTAATTATCATTAAGTTGTAAATGATTGAAAGATATTATCATATAGATTTTATGCATCTATGGAGGCCCTATGTGGAGATTTATAAAAATATCAGCGGTTATAATGGGTGTCATTTCTTTACCAATTACATTTCTTGCAGGCTTTAGGGCGGACCGTCTTGATGGTGGTGATCATTCTACGGCAGCACTAGTGACTATCACTGCATCAGCTATTTTTGCGCTGGTTGTAACACTGTTTATAATCCCTCTTATATTTAGTAAAAAAAGATTGATAGATCCGTCTACTGGAAAAGAAGAATCATTAATTGTTTTTTTTGATTTTAAAGCGAAAATGATGATGGCTATAATACTTTCTATTTTAATACATATGTCGATGGTTGTTAGGTATTTACCCATGCTCACGTAGTTAATGAAGGTTGTTTGTTAAATTTAAGGGGGGAATATGAGTGGATTGAATTTGTCTGTATATTATTTGAAAGTAATTAAATCTAATGAAGATACACTTACGAGAGATTTCATAGCAGCGACAACTGATGTTGCTCAAACAATTGGTGAGTTATTAAATAAGTATAAGATTGAACTTCCTGATCAATTCGTTAAAGTTGTGAGTGGTAAAATTGGTGCAGTTGTGTCAGCTGCTACGCTCTTTGATAAAATATCAAGGGATGAAGACACACTTAGTGACTGGCTAGGCGCAAGTTCGGATATTGCATTAATTATAGCCGGTTATACGGGTAACCCAATTATTGCTGGCACCGCAACAGTGCTTGGTATTGCATCAATTCTGACTTCAGATCTTGCTGTCGGAATGGCAAAGGGATATCTCAATGCTGTACAAAAATATGGTTTGGTAGATCCTGATACTGGGGGATGGCTCTTGCCTCCAGGATATATCAATGAACCTTCTTTAGGTCCCGACATGTCCATCCCCGAAACCACCACTAGCCCCATCATTCTGGATCTGGATGGTGATGGCATCGAAACCCGTAGCCTCCAGGATGGTATTTTCTTCGATCACGATGGCAACCATTTCGCCGAAAACACCGGCTGGGTCAGCGCCGATGATGGTTTACTTGTTATCGATAAAGATGGCAATGGCAAAATCGACTCCGGAAATGAGTTATTTGGCAATAATACGGTGCTCAGCAACGGCAGCCTTGCGGCTAATGGCTATGAGGCATTGCAGGAGCTTGATACCAATGGTGATGGCACGCTAAACAGTCGCGACGAAGCCTGGCAACAACTTCAGGTCTGGCAGGACCGTAACGGCAATGCTCGTGTGGATGACGGAGAATTAATGTCTCTGAGCGAAGCCAGCATTGCCGCTATTGATACAGACTATAAAAATAGCACATGGGTTGATAAACAAGGCAATGCCCATAAACAGGCAGGTGAAGTGATTTATCTCGATGGGTCTGAAGGGCAGTCGGCAGACGTCTGGTTCGATGTGGATAAAGGTTATACAAGCTACACTCTGGATATTGTCGTTCCTCAGTCTGTTCGCGCGCTTCCCTGGGTACGTGGCTTTGGCAATATGACGGATTTGCATGTGGCAATGAGCCTGAATTCGGAATTACAGGCGATGGTGGAACAGTATATTGTAGACCCGTTAAATTCTCAGGCGCTGTTACAGGATATTATATTCACCTGGGCGGGAGTGGCCGATATCGCGGCAGACAGTCGCGGGGAAAACATAGATGCCCGTCGGCTCAGCGTTCTGGAGAAAGCCACTGGCGAAAACTATCAGAATAAAGTCAATGGCACGACTGATCCACTTAAAAACGCAGCGGTATTGCTGGAAGATGAATATAAACACTTTTCTGACTTTATTGAAGCATCGCTGCTATCGCAAACCCTGTACCGTGATGACTTTGCAACTATTTCCCTTACCATGAAATCTGATTACAGCGGACTGACATTGAATTTCGATGATTTCGCCTCTCATCTGGAGTCGATAAAATTAACTGACGTCAATGAATATCTGCATCTCAGAAAAACATTCTATGCCTTATTCGAGTATTCGCCTTCCTATAGTGATGTTCGCGAACAATTAGGTATACCTTCAGAACAATCATTCTTTGGCGATGATGGCAATAATACATTCAGCGGCAGCAAAATGAATGATTATATCTGGGGAAATAAAGGCGACGACACGCTCAAGGGCGGCTACGGCAGCGACACTTATCTCTTCAATGCCGGAGATGGCAAAGATTATCTCTATGAGGGAACCAGTAACGCCGGTGACGCCGACACCCTGCGCTTTGGCGAAGGCATTAACCCGGAAGATGTGATTATTCAGCGCAGAAAGACCTCCGGGCTCAATGCCCGTGACAGTCTGATTATCACCTTCCGCAACAGCACCGACAGCATCACCCTTGATGATTTCTTCCGCGCTGCCAAATACCAGGTCGAGCACATTACCTTTGCAGATGGAACCGACTGGCTGCCGGAGGACATACTGAATTACCTGGAGGATGACATCCCCCTCCCGATTGCAGCGTCGCCGGATACGCCCGTATCAATGAGCCTGCTACGCCAGGAAATGGCGGCTTTTTCAGGGGGGAGTATGACGATGATGCTGGCTTGGTGGTAAATACCACGCTGGCAACGGCCCGCACCACGGTGAATTCACTGGTTAGCTATTAAAGGTTATGGATATTAGCGGCTGCGCTGTCGGCTGCATGATTGCTTAAGGATGAGGAAATAAGATGTCGGCCAATTATCAGCCTCTTTGGCAGGGTTTTTCTGCTATTGCACAATTTTATGGTATGGCGATAAATATTCCTGCATTGCAGGAAAAATATGCTGTGGATGCGCATCATGAAATCACCGTGCAGTTTGTCCGCGCGGTGCGTGAAACTGGACTGAAATGCCGCTATGTCCGCCATCTTTCTCTGGGGAATAAAATTCCGCTACCGGCCATCGCTGAAATTCCGGATATAGGTTATGTCTTGCTCCTGGCCGTTAAAGAGGGCGAGTGGCTTATTCAGCGTAATATGACCGCTTCGCCAGAGCGATTCGAGCCCGATGCTGGCACACACTATCCGGGATTTCTTTTTGCCCGGCGCTTTTCTCTGGAAAGATTAACCACCGAATTTAATCTGCGCTGGTTTGCCAGCGCGTTCTGGCGTTATAAAAAACTGATGGGCGAAGTACTGCTGGCCTCATTTTTTATTCAACTGCTGGCGCTGGTGTCGCCGCTGTTTTTTCAGGTGGTCGTCGATAAAGTACTGACCCATCAGAGCGTCACCACGCTGGACGTGCTGGCGCTAGGAATGCTGCTGGTCGCACTCTTTGATGTCATCCTTGATGGTCTTCGCAGTTACCAGTTGGCGCATACTTCCCAGCGTATTGACGCAACGCTAAGCTCTCTGCTTTATAAACACCTGCTAGCGCTGCCGCTGACCTGGTTTATGCAACGTCAGGCCGGGGTGATTGTCGCCCGTGTTCATGAACTGAAAACCGTGCGGGAATTTTTAACCGGCAGCGCGATGACGCTGTGCCTGGATCTTCTCTTTACCCTCGTGTTTTTTTCCGTAATGGCGCTGTACAGCCTGCCGCTTACGTTTATCGTTATCGCATCGCTCGTGCCCTATATTCTATTGTCGATTGCTATCACGCCCGTATTGCGCCGTCGATTGGATGAGCAGTTTAAACAGGGCGCGGGAAACCAGGCCTTCCTGGTAGAGAGTCTGACCGGCATGGAGTCCGTCAAAGCGCTGGCGGTGGAAAATTTGATGACCCGTCGCTGGGATGAGCAAATCGCCGCTTTTGTCACCAGTTGCTTTAAAACCCAGACTCTCGGCAATATTGCCAGCCAGATCTCTCGTTTCGTCAGCAAAGTGACCAGCGTGGCTATCCTGTGGTACGGCGCTCAGCAGGTAATGGATGCCGAACTGACGGTCGGTGCGCTGATCGCCTTCAATATGTTCGCAGGGCAGGTCACGGCGCCGGTGCTAAGAGTGGTGCAGCTATGGCAGGATTTTCAGCAGGTATCAGTCTCGGTCAGACGGCTGGGCGATATTCTGAACGTGCCGACAGAGCATCAGGAAAACAGTTCTACGCTAATGACAATTAAAGGCGCAGTCAAACTGACCAACGTGACTTTTGCCTGGCAGGTGGGCAATGCGCCGGTGGTGAATGCGTTCTCGTTAACCGTCCGCCCTGGAGAAATGATTGGCATCGCAGGACGCTCTGGCTCCGGCAAAAGCACGCTGACCAAACTCATCCAGAGGCTTTGCACCCCTTCAGAGGGGCAGATATTTATCGATGGGATCGATATCGCCCAAACCGACCCACACTGGTTACGTCGACAAATTGGCGTCGTGCTTCAGGAAACGCAGCTGTTCAGCGGAAGCATTCGTGACAATATCGCGCTTGCCGTACCTGAAGCCTCGCTGGAGCAGGTGATTGCGGTTTCAGAGCTCGCGGGGGCACATGATTTTATTAGCGAGTTTCCGCTGGGCTACGATACGCCGGTCGGGGAGCACGGTGGTCGTTTGTCCGGTGGTCAGAAACAACGTATCGGCATTGCTCGCGCGTTGATGTCTGACCCCAGGATATTGATTTTTGATGAGGCGACCAGCGCTCTCGATTATGAATCTGAACATATCATTCAGCGCAATATGGCCCAGATCTGCCACAACCGTACCGTATTTATTATTGCTCACCGCCTGTCGGCGCTGCGTTCGGCTGACCGGATTATTGTGATGGATAAGGGGGCGATCGTTGAGCAGGGGGATCATCAACAACTGCTGGCACAGCAGGGCCTTTACGCGCACCTGCATACGCTTCAGGAGGCCACGGTATGAGGCAGGAATCTTATCGTGAGTTTTTGCCTGCCGTCCTGGAAGTCCAGGAAACCCCGCCTTCTCCCGTCGGCCGCATTATTCTGCGAACGATTATGGTGCTGCTGGTCACGGCAGTGGTCTGGTCGGCGTGCGGCGATATCGATATTGTGGCGATCAGTCGCGGCAAAGTGGTGGTCAGCGAATTATCTCGCCCGGTAAGCAGCGCGGTGATGGCGGAAGTAGACAGCGTGCTGGTGCGTGATGGTATGAAAGTGAAAAAAGGTCAGCCACTCATTCGGCTGAATAGCCGGGCGCTGGACGCACGGTATGAAGAAAATGCCCTACGTCAGAAGATTAACCGTTTTCATATCGCTCGCCTGACGCTGCTGCTCCAGCACTACCAGGATCAGCCGGCGGAGGAAAAACTTCCGGCGATATTTTATCAGGAGGATGAGGCACTGGCGCGGCAACTATCGGCGCAGCTGATGTCGGAGGCCGAAAACGATCGTCAGGAGAAAGCGGTGCTGCGCGACAAGATGTCGGTGCTGAAAGCGCAAAAGGTTTGGTACGCCTCGCAAAAAGCGCAGTCAGAAAGCCTGCTGCCAGTTTATAACGAGCAATATCAGGCACTGGCGACGCTCTATAAAAAACAGTTAACCAGCCGTGACAGCCTGTTGGAAAAGCAAAAGCAGCTTACAGAGGCACGCTACACACTGGAAAGCGCGCAGGCGAAGTTGACAGAAATGGACGTCAGCTATCATCAGGCGGAGACGGAATATCGTGCACGTATCGCGGAAAAAATGCAGCAGGTCGAGCAGGATATTTCAGACAAGCAGCACGAAAACCGAGTGCTGGAGAAGCAGCTTCAGGAGCTTTCTGCTCAGATAGCCCAGTACACTCTGAAAGCACCCGTCTCAGGGATAGTTGATGCGTTACTCTTTCGTGATGGCGGCGCGGCGGTAGATGCACCACAGGAGCTGCTGCGCATTGTGCCGGAAAACGAAACGTTGACTGCTGAAGTCATGGTCAGCAACAGCGATATCGGCTTCCTTCATTCCGGCCAGAATGTCACCGTAAAGATCGATACCTTCGATTTCACCCGCTATGGCTGGGTGCCAGGACGCTTAATTAAGCTCTCCGCCGATGCCATTGAGGATAAAGAGCTGGGGTTGGTTTACAAAGCCACCATTGAGCTGAATAAAAAATCGCTGGTGATTGACGGCCAGCCGATGCGACTGGAGCCAGGAATGCAGGTGACGGCAGAAATCACCACCGGAACCCGCACCATCCTGAGTTATCTGCTTAGCCCAGTCATGGAAGCGTTGGATAGCGTAGGCAAACAGCGTTAGCCCTTACTCCTCTTTGCCTAACATCTCTGCCATGCACTCCATAAACACCTGCATGGCAGGGCTAACGGCTTTTCCGGCATGGTGT
The DNA here is from genome assembly GCF_902485085.1 of uncultured Kluyvera sp. Lineage (NCBI taxonomy): Bacteria > Pseudomonadati > Pseudomonadota > Gammaproteobacteria > Enterobacterales > Enterobacteriaceae > Kluyvera > uncultured Kluyvera sp. The sequence continues at coordinate 7,280 of NZ_CABTJS010000146.1, read as the reverse complement.
GCGCAAAGGGCGCTAATTTTCATTGGCGTTGGGCTAAACGGGAGCTCTTGCAATTCACCGCTTGCTAGCTCTCGCTCGACGGTAAAACGTGGCAGGAACGACACGCCCAGATTTCCCGCCACGCACTGTTTAATGCTCTCAATACTCCACAGCTCAATGGTATTTCCCATGGTGATCGCACGCTGGCGAAGCGTACTTTCAAAAATCTGCCGAAAAATGCACTGGGGCTCGTTGATAACAAAACTCACCGGAATGTGCTGATCGTGACGGGTGAAGTCGTAGCCATGAAATTCGGGGGATGCTACCAGCACCAGCGGTTGCTCACCAAAATGGCGCATTGTTAAGGCCTGATCGTTCCCAACCCGATAAAAGACCCCAAGATCGACCTTATCATCCAACAGCGCATCGCGAATGACGTAGCAGTTCAGCGATTGTAACGACAGTTTTACCTGCGGTGCCCGCTGCTTAAAGCGCTGCAAAACCTGCGGCATTTTATAGGCTAAAAGTGTTTCGCCTGTCGCCACGCGTAGCTCCCCCGTCGGCTCAGCGTCCAGTTGGGCTGCCTGGCGAATAGAGGAGATAACGTTAGTCAGTTCATAAACGTGCGGCAGGATGTTTTTCCCCGCAGCGGTCAGGCACATTCGGCGACCAATTTTCTCGAAAAGCTGCATCGACAGCTCTTGTTCAAGCTGCTGAATATGAAAGGTAACAGTCGACTGTGTACAGCACAGTTTTTGCGATGCGCGCAGGAACGAACCTTCTTCCACCACGGTCTTCAGCGTAATAAAACGGCGTAAATCCATCGTGACCTCAATCTATCGATAAGTTCGAATTCTTAATCAGAAAACATTCATTTTTTTAAATAATTATCTTCGGGTACTGTCGGGCAAAACCAAGGAGATAACAAGTGACTTCAACCCTGATAAGTGCTTTTTTTACCTATACCCTGATCACCGCGCTAACGCCCGGCCCGAATAATATTCTGGCGCTTAATGCTGTCACCACCCATGGTTTTCGCCAGAGCTCACGAGTGCTGGCTGGAATGGGGGCGGGCTTTTTAGCCATTATGCTACTGTGCGCGGGGTTAACCTTTTCTCTGGTGAGACTCGACCCGACGATGACGCACTGGCTGAGCATTGTGGGGGCGATGTATATCGTCTGGCTTGCCTGGCGTATCGCCATGAGCACACCAGGTGGCGGTAATGCCAGGCAAGTGCCGGTCAGCTTCTGGGCTGGCTGTGGGCTACAGTTTGTGAACGTGAAAATAATCCTTTACGGCATCACGGCGCTGTCGACTTTTGTACTGCCCTATACGCGAGATTGGCACTGGGTGGTAGGGGTGAGCATTTTGCTGGCGGTGATTGGGGTATTTGGCAATGTTTGCTGGGCGCTGGCGGGGCATCTTTTTCAGCGGGTATTTCAACGCTATGGCCGCCAGCTAAATTGGTTGCTGGCGGCATTGCTGATTTATTGTGCGGTACGGATGTTTATCTAAACCTTTCAACCAAGCGCAAAGGGATCGGCATCCTGCCAGGCGGGGAATTTCTCGCGATATTCTTGTAGCGCTGCAAGCGAAAGCTCACCGTCGATACGCGTTGCCTGATGCGGCTCGGCGGTGGCCAGAATTTCACCTTGCGGGGTAATAATCCTGCTATCGCCTCGATAGTGGTGGCCGTTGCCATCGGTACCGACGCGATTGCATCCTGCAACATAGGCCTGATTCTCGATTGCCCGCGCGGTCAGTAACGCCTGCCAATGTACGGAGCGTGGCGCAGGCCAGTTCGCCACGTAAAGCGCCAGATCGTAATCATTACGGTTGCGCGACCACACCGGGAAACGCAGGTCGTAACACACCAGCGGCAGGATACGCCAGCCTCGCCACGTCAACACCAGACGTTGGTTACCAGCAACGTAGTGATGATGCTCATCTGCCATTCGGAACAGGTGGCGTTTATCATAGCGGTGGACGTGACCTTCCGGTTCAACGAGCAGAAAACGGTTCACCGCGCCGAGACCGGTTTGTAGCGCGGCGCTCCCGCACACCAGTGCATTGGCGCGCGCGGCTTGCTCGCGCATCCAGGCCACAACCTCATCTTCTGACATCGATTGTTCCGCCGCTTCCATCGCAAAGCCAGTGGTAAACATCTCCGGCAGGACTATCACATCACGCCCTGTAATCCCTTCCATCTGCCGGGAAAAGTGGCGCAGATTCGCGGGGCCGTCCATCCACACGAGGGGTTGCTGTAGTAAAGTAATTTTTAATGCAGGCACGACCATGCTCCTCGTTGTACCGTGTTTTTACACTGTAGCATGGCTGTTGGTATTGAGTGGCGTTTATTATCGTTATGAATGATAGGGACGTTATGTTTATACTTAGTGGTTGGTTTTGAATTTATCATTTTTTATAGAAATATTGTTTTTAATAATGTACATAACCTGTATGTATTCATTGTGAAGGTATGCTTTTTGCTTGGTATTGTCGACTGTTGAGTTTTTATTTTTGCTACTTATTGCTTTTCTCACAATGTCAAATGTTCTGGGTGAAGAGGTTTCTTAGATTGTAGTTTGCTAGCCCTTGCTTTTCATTCGCTTTAAGTAAATATTACCAGGTTCATTTAATCAATTGTACATTTGCATTTGTACCCGAAGCGACCAATGTAGTCGGGTAATACGTATCCCAATCCTTCACTCAGCAAAAGTCTGATTTATTCAACAAAAACCTTGAACACTACAACCAGAGCGGTTATTAATGGGCAGCATTAGCAGGCGTTAATCTCACAGGCTAGATATTTACTTAAGAAATTGAATGGCGTGATGTTAATCATTGCATCTATGTTAAACGTACTGGCGTGTAAAGCCATTTGCTGTTTACGTTTGTTTTAATTACATTGGAAACTGATTGAAGCTTATGTTGAAGAACATCATTTTAATTGAGCGGGGTATGACGATGATAAAAGTTAAATGCATTTAAAAAATGGATTAATTGCGCTATATAAATAATTAATACTTATGCCACTCACCATAAAAAATCATGCTAAAAAAATATAAATCATATATAATTGTAATATGTCTTCTTGTATTTCTTTTTCTTTTATCAGTATTGACCCTGGTAGCAACAGGTGATTTTCATCCGAAGGTGAGCAATGTAATTATTCTTCTGTTGTTAATAAGCCTTACACTAGGGTCTAAAAAATCATATTGTCTGATTACACTTCCTGCATCAATTATTGTTGCCTTGTATGCTCCAGTCGGATTCACCTATGGTTTCCCATCCTACCAGTATGTGTCATCTTTATTCGCTACTGATATTCAGGAAAGCCTTGAATTTCTTACGTTGATATCCTACGACGCATATGCGGTTTCAGTTTTGATCCCTATTCTTTTTTATATATTACATTTGTTATCATGTAAGTTTAAGATAAGGCCTATTAAAAACCGAACTTATGTTATGCTGATTGCGATTATTATGACGCTCTCTTCTGGCGCCCTTGTTTTTATCAAGAAAACAAGTGGTTCTATTAATGACTTGAAATCCGATCAGGCTGAACTATCTAAGTATGTAAGCGAAAATAATTGGGGTGACATTCATCTGACAGACAAAACAAAATACGATGACTATATTCTTGTTATTGGGGAAAGTGCCAGGAAAGATTATTTTCATGTATATGGTTACCCTGTGGGTAATACACCATTTCTCGACGGTGTGAAGGGCGTTATTGTTGATGGTCTGACATCAGGAGATACCTATACTATAGGCTCTTTACGCTTGATGCTAACACAGGGGGATCCTCATAATTGGCTACCACAGTACAACAAGAATATCATAGGTATGGTGAACAAGGCAGGCATAGAGTCCTATTGGTTATCAAATCAGGGGCAGTTTGGTAAATGGGATTCTCCAGTATCTGCCATTGCCAAAAATGCGGGGTATTCCTACTTCACTAAATTTCAGGGATTCGATGAATCTAACATACAGGACTCAGTGCTGTTACGGAAATTAGCCAACGTTTTATCAAAAAGTACGAATAAAAAACGACTTATTGTGCTGCATACAATGGGGTCTCATCCAAATGCTTGTGCTAGAATTAAAAACATGGGTGTTCGGTATAAGTCACGTTCAAAAATAAATGACGACATAGCATGCTATATTTCTAGTATCAGACAAACGGATGATTTCTTAAAAGAAGCTTATAATATATTGAAGTTTAATAATAGAGGAAGAACATTTTCCCTTGTTTATTTTTCAGATCATGGCTTGGCTCATCAAAAAATAAATGGTGATATTAAGCTAAATAATAATTATAACAGCAAATACCATTATGATATTCCATTAGTTAAAATATCATCTGACGATGACAAGAGGACGGTAGTTACCTCAAGGAAATCTGGCCTGATGTTTGTTAATGGTTTGGCTGAGTGGATGGGTATCGAAGGTGGTTCAATTAGCTCCTATAACTTGTTTGATGGTATATCCAACCCTCAGGACTATGGTTTAAGTAAAAAGGTGTACGAAATAGATGATCCCGCAATAAATCTTGTAGACGATTTAACGTTAGAACATTAATAGATATGGCAAATGTTTTATTTTATGCATTTGTTCCTTGTTTCTCGGTCCTGATATCAACACCTGAAAGTTTGACAGTACTTCAAAATTTGGATTGCACTGCTCACCTCTATGGTGGGCAGTGAAAAGCATGTTAGTGCGTTCTGCTATACCCACCAGATTCACGATATTGGTCATGGAGAGATGGCAGAAGATAGGCATGCTAGCGATAAGCTAGATCATGGGTTCGTGGAGGGAGGAGGTTAACGTTTGTTAACGGCATTAGTCAGCGTTATCTCCTGATGAGTCAGTTCAGAAAGAATAAGATGAAAGACTACGGGCATGCTCTCTTTGGGGGGCATTGATAATACCGAAGGCTCGTTGGTATTCCGTTTAAAATGCTGATGATGGACAAGGATATGTTGTACTCCGACCACTGGATTGCTAGCTTTCCATTAATTGGCCTGCATTGAAAAGTGACTTTATTTTTCATGGTAAGTAGATGTATTATACATTCCATTACAGCTTTATTTAATATATAAAATACAAATATAAATCTTATCAATAATCGAATTATAAAACACATCACTTTAAAACATATATTGCAGTGGATTTATTGTTGTTGTGAATATTTGGGCGTAAATGTGTTTGTATTTTAAGTTTTACACCACTGTTACTGATGCTTTGTTGATTTATTTAGTGTTTTTATGCTGTCCGTAACTTTGGCTCAAATTTATAACTAAAAATTAGTCTGAGGTTTTAAAATGCCAATGAACATTTCCCGAGAAAATAAAATGTATGCTGAATCGAAATCAAGTTATTCTTTAGAAGACCTCTATGATGATGTTATGCAGAGTATTAGTGATGGTTTGAATATTGTTGCAGATGTAAACGCAGCGAAGATTGTAAAACTGGACCCTGGCATTGCTGATGATATTCATATAGACGCTGCAATTGAGAATATAAATAAGAAACTTGATGTAGTAAAAAGCATAATTGATCTTGCCTTATTATATGATAAAGTTATCAATGGTGAAGATACTATAGGGGACTGGGTAGATGCGGCTGAATCAATAGCGACCGCTATGGTTTCTGTTGGTATTGCTCCTGAATTAGCTGGAGTGATAACCGTTCTGGGGGTGTATAACGTTGTCGCTGACTCAGGAATTCCAGCCTTACTTGGTAAGGTAATGGCTCAGCAAATTATAAATGCTATTTATAAAAACGGTTTATATGACCAGAACACTGGCGATGAGATATTTCCTCCTGGAGACAATCCGCTTATTACGCCTGACCCAAATGGACCTGCAGCAGATCAGACTTCTCCTATAATTTTAGATCTTGATGGTGATGGCATTGAAACTCGATCTTCCCATTCAGGCGTGTTTTTTGATCATGACGGAAATCTGTTTGCAGAAAGTACTGGCTGGGTAGGTACCGATGATGGCTTATTGGTATTTGACAAGAATACCAATGGAGTAATTGAAAATGGTAATGAGTTATTTGGTAACAATACTCAACTCAGCGATGGCTCCCTGGCAGAAAATGGCTATATAGCACTACAAGAATTGGATGATAACCAGGATGGACTGATCAATAATATGGATGCTGCATGGCAGCAGCTTAATGTCTGGCAGGATAAGAATGGTAATGCGCAAGCTGATGCTGGTGAGCTGCTATCTTTGGAAGAGGCTGGAATCATTAGCATTGGGACGCAGTATAATCACTCTACATATATTGATGCTCAAGGCAATGCGCACAAACAGGTTAGTAATATTACTATGAGTGATGAGTCTGTCAATGACTCTGCTGATGTCTGGTTTGATATAAATTCAGGTTATACTAATTATGGGCTTGATATTGTTATTCCATATAGTATCCGTATGCTCCCTTATATTCGCGGATTTGGTAATTTACCAGATTTGCACGTAGCGATGACCAAGGACCCGGAACTAAAAACATTAGTAGAACGTTATGTAGTTGATCCCCAGAATAGTGGAGAGGAACTATTAGAGGAGATTATCCTGCTGTGGTCCGGGGTACAGGATGTTGCTATCGATAGTCGAGGGGACAATATTGATGCAAGACATCTGGCTGTAATAGAGATTGCTAGTGGGGGTTCTTATAAAAATAGAACTAACGGGACTGTCGATCCTCTTCCTAATGCCGCATTATTGCTTGAGGATGAATTTACCCATTTTGCCTCCTATGTTGAAGCTTGCTTACTATCACAGACCCTTTATGTTGAAGACTTTTCTTATATTAGTTTAACTGTGAAACCAGATTTGAGCGGGCTAACATTGGATTTTCATGCATTCGAAGAACATTTAGCTGACTTAAAACGGAATGATGTTAACCGTTATTTACAGGTACGCACTGTTTTTTATAACCAGATGACATACTTGCCTGCTTTTGCGGAGGAGCGGGAGCGTCTGGGGATCCGTGGAGACTTACTGATCGCTGGTGGTGAGGGTGATGATGTTATCAAAGGAAAGGACACGAGTGATTATCTCTGGGGCGGGGCCGGCAACGACAATCTGAACAGCAGCAGCGGCAATGACACGTTGGTCGGTGGTAGTGGTAACGACAAGCTGACCGGTTATTACGGCAGCGATACCTACCTGTTTAATGCCGGTGATGGACAGGATACCATTATTGAAGATATGAGCTACAGCAACGATGTTGACCGTCTGGTATTAGGTGATGGCCTGCTGACGGAAAACACAATTCTTCAGCG
>NZ_CABTJS010000145.1:0-40969 GCF_902485085.1 uncultured Kluyvera sp. | reverse complement strand
CGCTGGAAATCGGCGAGCCGAAGAATGGAAGACAAGGTCAGGACGCCATGGATGGCGGACTGAGGCGAACCGAGACAGGGATGTCGAGTTTCGCCGTGCCGCAGGCTGGAATTCGTAGGTGAGCGCAGTGCGAAGCACCGATTTCCCTGCGGGGCCGCGGGGATTGCCAAGGGGTGCGCGGCCGCCCCCCTTGGCCCGTTCACCGGTGAAGGGACTTCATATTCCACCCAACGTAAAGTGAACGGAACCCCGCACCCAACCTGCAAACCACCCCCAAAAATTCTGAGCAAAATCAATAAACCAACGCTAAAATCTTGCAGTGCCCCCTAATCTATAATACCGTCGCGCGCACTTTTTCTTCCCACCAGGAGGACCCCCATGCAAAAGAAGTCACTACCCCACAGCCGCTAAGCTCCTGCTCATCGTCGCTGTCATCACCCTCCTGGTTATCCTGACCCACACTTTCGGCCTGACTGACCTGGTCACTAACCTCCGTCACCTGCAAACGCTCGTACGCGAGAGCGGCACGCCTGGCTACGCTATTTACATCGCCCTGTTCATTCTCGCCACGGTCTGCCTGCTGCCCGGCAGCGCACTGGTGCTCGTCGGAGGCATCGTCTTTGGCCCCTGGCTCGGCACCCTGCTCTCGCTCATTGCCGCCACCCTTGCCTCCGCAATCTCTTTCCTGCTGGCTCGCTGGCTTGGACGTTCACTACTCGTGAAATACGTCGGGCATACGACCACCTTTCAGGCTATAGAACGCGGTATCGCCCGCAGCGGCATCGACTTTTTGATTCTTACCCGACTCATCCCGCTCTTTCCCTACAACATTCAAAACTACGCCTACGGTCTGACCGCAATCCCGTTCTGGCCCTACACCCTGATTTCCGCGCTCACCACGCTACCGGGAATTTTTATCTACACGCTGATGGCGAGCGAACTGGCAACACACGGCCTGACGCTGGCATTCATCCTCAAACTGAGCCTTGCCGGGCTCGCGCTGTTTGCGCTGGTACAGGCCGCCAGACGTTATGCCCGACATAAACGCGTGGATCTCTCCGGGGAAGAGCGCTGATGCCTTCGCGCCGCGCCACGCTGTTTTTCCGCCTGCTGCTGCTCGCGGCAGGTATCGCACTTCTGCTCGCCTGGTGGTGTATTCCGAGCGTGAAGGCTTTTATCGATCAGAGCCTAACCGCGTTTCTTAGCGTCGACCAGCAGGGCATTGAGCGGTTTATTCACTCCTACGGCTCACTGGCTGCCGCCGTCTCGTTTGTATTGATGATTTTTCAGGCCGTCGCTGCCCCGCTGCCCGCTTTTCTTATCACCTTCGCCAACGCGTCGCTGTTCGGCGCGTTCTGGGGCGCGGTGCTCTCGTGGACGAGTTCGATGGCTGGCGCCGCACTGTGCTTCTACATCGCTCGATTGATGGGGCGCGGCGTGGTCGAGAAGCTGACGGGAAAAATGGTGCTCAAAAGTATCGACGGCTTTTTTGAGCGCTATGGCAAGCACACCATTTTGATCTGTCGCCTGCTGCCCTTCGTCCCGTTCGACCCGGTGAGCTACGCCGCCGGACTAACGTCACTGCGCTTTCGCCACTTTTTTATCGCCACCGGTATCGGCCAGCTTCCCGCCACCATCGTCTATTCGTGGGTGGGCAGTCTGCTAACCGGAGGTACCTACTGGTTTATCACAGGGCTGTTTATTTTGTTTGCACTGACTATCGTTATCGTTGTCGCTAAGACGGTCTACCATGAACGACAAAAGAGGAATTCATGATGCCTTACCACGGAAAACACATCGCCTGCGCAACAGCCTGCTCGGTCTTAGTATGCTGGCGCTGAGCCCATTGATGGCTCACGCGCAGAGCTGGCAACAGGTTGAAAGCGAAGCCAAAGGCCAGACCGTCTGGTTTAACGCCTGGGGTGGCGATGAAGCGGTAAACCACTATCTTGATTGGGTCAGCGCAGAGGTAAAACGCGATTACGCCATTAACCTGCGCATCGTCCACATTGCCGATGCCGCAGACACCGTAAAGCGCATTCAGACCGAGGCGCAGGCCGGGCGTAAAACCAACGGTTCGGTCGATTTGCTGTGGGTCAACGGCGAAAACTTCCGCGCGCTGAAAGAAGCTAATCTGCTGCGCACCGGCTGGGCGGAACAGTTGCCGAACTGGCGCTATGTTGATGTCAGCAAACCCGTTCAGGAAGATTTTTCGGTGCCCGTGGAAGGCGCGGAGTCTCCGTGGGGCAGCGCGCAGCTGACTTTTATCGCCCGCCAGCAGCAAACACCGCAGCCGCCAGACTCGGCACAGGCGCTGCTAGAATTTGCCAAAGCCCATCCCGGCACGGTGACCTACCCGCGCCCGCCGGACTTTACCGGCACCGCGCTATTGGAACAGCTGTTAATTGACCTCACCGCACAGCCCGATGCACTAAAGCAGCCGCCTGACGCGAAAACGTTCGCGACCGTAACCGCACCGCTATGGGCCTATCTTGATAAACTGCACCCTTACCTGTGGCGTAACGGCAAAGATTTCCCGCCTTCACCTGCGCGAATGGACACCATGTTGAGCAACGGTACGCTGCGCCTTTCTCTGACCTTTAACCCGATGCACGCGAAACAGAAGGTGGCAAAAGGTGAGCTGCCGAAGGATAGCTACAGTTTTGGCTTCCTGAGCGGCATGCTCGGCAACGTTCACTTTGTGACGATTCCCGCGAATGCCTCCGCGAGCGCGGGAGCACAGGTGGTGGCGAACTTCCTGCTGTCGCCTGAAGCTCAGCTTCGTAAAGCGGACCCGGCAATATGGGGCGACCCCAGCGTACTCGACCCGCAAAAGCTCAGTGGAGCACAGCAAAAAACGCTGCAATCGCTCATTCTGGAAAATACCCCAAAGGTGCTGGCTGAGCCACACGCGGCCTGGGTAAATGCGCTGGAGCAGGAATGGCTGCGCCGTTACGGTACGCACTAACGCTGCTCTGCTGGGGCATGATGCTGACTATCTATCTGCCCCTGCTCCCTGCCGCAGGCATCATGACGATGCCTGCATTTTCGTTCGCCCACTGGCAGTACCTGCTCAATGACCCGCAGCTGGCGCAAGCGCTCGCCGCTACGCTGGTTTCCACCCTGCTCGGCGTGGGCGGTGCGCTATTTCTGGCGCTGTTCGTTATCGCCACCCTTTGGCCCTCGGCCGGCTGGCAGCGGCTGGCTTCTCGCCTTCCCTTGCTGCTGGCCTTACCACACGTCGCTTTTGCCACCTGCGCCCTGATACTGTTTGCTGAAGGCGGCGCACTTTATCGCCTATTGCCGATTATCCAACCGGTTCAGGATCGCTATGGCATCGGGCTGGGGTTAGTCCTGGCGGTAAAAGAGAGCGGGTTTTTGCTGTGGGTATGCTGGGGGCTGCTGGGTGAACGACGGCTGGCGGAACAGGTCGTGGTATTTAAGAGCCTGGGCTATGGACGCGGGCAGTGTCTTACTCATGTCATCTTGCCCGCGCTGGCCCCAGCGTTAAAAGTCGCGCTACTGGCGACGACGGCGTGGACACTCTCCGTGGTGGACGTGGCAGTCATTATCGGCCCCGGCAATCCGCCGACGCTGGCCGTCCTCGCCTGGCAATGGTTGAACTCAGCCGACCCGGGCGATCGGGCTAAAGGCGGTCTGGTCTGCCTGCTGTTACTGGCGCTGCTGGCCGCCATAACCGGAATCTGCAGGCTGTTCGGGTCAAGATGGCAAGCGCGCGAGCCGCTTCCAACAGGTATTCGACACCCTGATTTTCCATTGCTGCCTGGACGGGTTATCGGCATCATGCTGCCGTTCAGCGGACTTTTCTGCACCCTATGTCTGGTCTGGTTCGCACATACGACGTTTCCCGATACTGATACGTTCAATAACAGCCTTGTGCTGGCGCTATTCTCGGCGTTAATCGGCGCAGGGGTCTGCCTACTGTGGCTCGAATGGGGGCCTTCATCTATGCCGATTTGGCTGACCCTGCCGTTGCTGCTCCCCGCGCTGCCGCTGGCAGCAGGGCAATATCAATTGGCACTTTATGGCTGGCTGGACGGGCAATTCGTCACGGTCATGTGGGGGCATCTGCTGTGGGTGGTACCGTGGATGCTTTTCGTGCTGCACCCTGCCTGGCAACAGATAGATACCCGCCAGATACTGCTAGCAAAAACGCTGGGCTGGGGGCGCGGACGGATATTCCTGCGCCTGAAATGCCCGTTGATTATCCTGCCGATCCTCTCCGCGCTGGCCGTAGGCTTCTCCGTCAGCATCGCCCAGTACCTGCCAACGCAGTGGCTCGGCGGGGGGCGCGTGCCCACACTCACCACCGAAGCGGTCGCGCTCAGCAGCGGCGGCGTGACCGGGTCACTCGCGGCGCAGGCGCTGTGGCAACTCCTCCTGCCGATGGGTTTCTTTTTATTCACCGCGCTGCTGGCGCGTCGCATTGGCCATTACCGTCGAGGATTACGTTAATGTTGCAGGTCAAACACCTCACGCTTTCGCTCAATGGGCAGCCATTGCTGCGCGATATCCATTTCACCGCTCAACCCAGCGAGATAGTGACGCTCATGGGACCGTCGGGCTGTGGAAAATCGACGCTATTTTCATGGATGGTTGGCGCGCTGGACGGTGCCTTTCGCGCCCAGGGAGAACTGTGGCTTAACGGACAGCGCTGCGACACGCAGCCAACCGAGAAACGCCGTATCGGCGTGTTATTCCAGGATGCGCTGCTGTTTGACAACATGAGCGTTGGACAGAACCTCAGTCTGGCGCTGCCGGCAACCGTCGCACGGAAAGCGCGCCGCGACCGCGTTGAGCAAGCATTGGAGCATGTCGAACTCGGCGGGTTTTATCACCGTGACCCGGCAACGCTCTCCGGCGGTCAGCGTGCCCGCGTGGCGCTGCTTCGTGCCCTGCTGGCCGAGCCCGACGCGCTGCTGCTGGATGAACCGTTTAGCCGTCTCGATAAAACATTACGCGCAAATTTTCGCCAATGGGTTTTTGATGAACTGAGCCAGCAGCAGATCCCGGTCGTCCAGGTGACCCACGACCCGGACGATGTTCCTCCCCATGCCGCCTGTTTACAGCTTAGCGAGTTCCGCTGACGCGGGAAAAATTGCGTTAACGCAAGGTATTTACCCACCTGGAGGTTCAGAATAATGCTCCTTTTTTCCTCGTCGGATGATTTGATGAAACGTGTTTCTCAACTGACTGCGCTGGCCGTTGCCCTTGGCCTCGCCTCGTCTGTCTTTGCTGCTGAAACGGCAAAAACCTTAACTTTCACCCACCTGCTGCAGCAAAAAGGGACCGCCATTGATACGCGCCTGAGCGCCTTCTATAACGGCTGGCCACAGCAGGTTAACGGCACGCAGGGCCACGAACCGGGCGCGTTAAACCTCTCCGCAAGCTGGCTCTCTTCGATGAACAACGAGCAACTTAGCGCGTGGGCACAGCAGCATCAGTTGAGTAAAACGACCGACATCGCACTTTATGGCGACAGCAAAGACAATGAAGCAGTGGCCAAACGCCTGAAACAGGCCGGTTTCAGCAATATTTCCACGCTGAGCGATGCGCTGCAGCAGCCTGACCGTCTGCAAAAGCTGCCGCACTTTGAGCAGCTGGTCTACCCTCAGTGGCTGCATGATTTACAGCAGGGGAAAAACGTTCCGGCGAAACCCGCGGGCGACTACAAGGTCATTGAAGCCGCGTGGGGCGCGCCGAAGCTCTATCTGGTCAGCCATATTCCGAACGCGGGCTATATCGACACTAACGAAGTGGAAAGCGAGCCGCTGTGGAATAAAGTCTCTGACGATAAGCTTAAAGCGATGCTGGCAAAACACGGTATCCGCCATGACACCACCGTTATCCTTTACGGTCGCGATGTCTATGCCGCAGCGCGCGTCGCGCAGATTATGCTGTATGCGGGCGTGAAAGATGTGCGTTTACTGGATGGCGGCTGGAAAAACTGGTCCGACGCGGGGCTGCCGGTAGAACGCGGTCTGCCAAAAGACGTGGCCCCGACACCGGACTTCGGCGCAACCATCCCAGGCCAGCCGCAGCTGATGCTGAATATGGAACAGGCGCGCGGCCTGTTGCATCGCCAGGATGCGTCGCTGGTCAGCATTCGTTCGTGGCCGGAATTCATCGGCACCACCAGCGGCTACAGCTACATTAAGCCAAAAGGTGAGATTGCGGGCGCACGTTGGGGCCATGCGGGCAGCGACTCTACCCACATGGAAGACTTCCATAACCCAGACGGTACCATGCGCAGCGCAGATGATATTGCCGCGATGTGGAAGTCCTGGAATATCCTGCCAACCCAGCAGGTCTCCTTCTACTGCGGCACCGGCTGGCGCGCGTCTGAGACCTTTATGTACGCCCGTGCAATGGGCTGGCAGAACGTCAGCGTCTACGACGGCGGCTGGTACGAGTGGAGCAGCAACCCGAAAAACCCGGTTTCCACCGGCGACCGCGGCCCGGACAGCGCTCGCTAATCCGTCATTTCATGGCGCTGGAGGTGCTTCAGCGTCATGTACCCTCCCCACACCCGATTAAACGTCGTCATCCAGCACAGCGCGCCAAACACCCACGCCATCCACGCGAACCACGCCGGAAACAAACAGCCCAGCACAAACAGCAGAATCGTCTCGGTGCCTTCGGTTAAACCGCCAAGGTAATACAACGATTTGTGCGCGTAGCCCGGATTATCAATCTGATGCTTTGCTGCCAGCGCCGCAAACGCCAGAAAGCTGCTGCCGGTGCCCATAAAGGCGAAGAGCAGCCAGCCGCCCGCGAGGGCATTCGCCGCGGGGTCTGCCAGCATAAAGCCGAACGGCACCAGCGCGTAAAACAGAAAATCGAGGGCGATATCGAGGAATCCTCCGGCATCCGTCAGCCCGCGTCGGCGCGCCAGCGCACCATCAAGGCCGTCGAGCAGTCGGTTAGCCACAATCGCCACCAGCGCCGCACCGTACCAACCCAGCGCCAGAAACGGCAGCGCCAACACGCCGATGGCAAAGCCCATTAACGTGATGCCGTCGGCGGAGATGCCCGGCCTATCTAACGCTTGGGCGGCACGATTGAGCAGCGGCTTCAGGCGAGGATGCAGGTGCTTATCTAGCATGTGAATCTCCATCCGTGCTGCACAGCCCCTGTGACGGGATCTCCAGCGCGGCGTTAAAGCGCGCGGACAAATTCTGGAACGCTACCAGCGCGGTCATCTCGGTTATCTGCTCATCTGAAAAGTGACAGTGTAACGATATTTTTTGCTCATCGGATACGCGCGGCGGCGTAGCCGTTACCGCATCCGCATAGCCCAGCGCTGCACGCTCGGCAGGAGAAAACAGCGTCGAGGTGTGCCAGTCAGCCAGCGCTAGCACTTTATCCATCGCCCCGCTACGCTGCGCCAGACGCAAGCTGTTGGCATCAATACAGAAGGCGCAATCACACTGTTGGGAAACGCGAGTCATCAACAGCGCCCGAAGCGTAGGGTCCAGGCGCGCTTTTTTACGCTCCAGATAGCCGACGAACAGCGCCACTAACCAGAACAACCGCGGCATTCGTCCCCACCAGCGGGTTGGGTTCAATACGCTACCGTAATGTTTCTGCTGCATGGCAACGATGGGTTTTAAACTGAGGGGTAACTGACTGAGCGGCTGCACCCAGGGTTGTTTATTTTTCACCCGGAGACTCCTGCAAGGCTTTAGCTGACAACAAAGCAGCGATAATATGGCATTCCCTTTATCACGTCTTTGACCGCTATGCTGAAAACCATTGATGTTGTTGCCGCCATTATTGAACAAAACGGCAAAATTCTGCTTGCCCAGCGCCCACCTCATGCCGATCAGCCGGGGCTGTGGGAGTTTGCGGGCGGAAAAGTGGAAACAGGAGAAACGCAGCCAGAAGCGCTGGTACGCGAACTGCGCGAAGAGTTAGCTATTCACGCCTGGCCTGCCTGCTACGTTGCCAGCCACCAGCGCGAGGTATCCGGGCGAATTATCCATCTCCACGCCTGGTACGTTCCGCACTTTGACGGTGAAATCATCGCCCGTGAACACAGCGCGCTGGCGTGGTGTACGCCGCAGGAGGCGTTAAGCTACGCATTAGCTCCCGCCGACATACCGTTGCTTCACGCGTTTATGGCTTTACCCGCCGCCACACGAGCGGATTCGTGCTGATGGTTTTTTCATCGCGCTGGCACTGTAACAGCACGCCTTCCGCTTTGATAACCGCCCCTTCAGAGTAGTTCTGATTTTCATAAATACAGCATTGAGCGCACGGCTGCGCCCGCTGGGTGGTGTTGCTGTTGCTGAACACCTCCGGCGGAACGTTGACTTCCAGCTGAGGCCGGGCCTGCGCCGCATGACATAACAGCGCCAGTGCGCCCGCAATCCAGAACGTTTTCATCCCTTAATCTCCTGAAAAATCATCTCTTAATACTATCGACCAAAATCGGGGCTAACTTAAATTTTTTACATCATCGCTTTTAGTTATGACCCCACCCCAAATATTAATTTTATTTCGCTCCCGGAATTTACTTGTCATCCGTTAGCCAGGTAATGATATAGTCGAAAAATGCCACTTTACTAAACACAACCATAACAACTACATACGATCACAACCATAAGAGGTGCTTATATTTATGGATCAGGTTTGCTCCCTCAATAACTTCCTGGCTCATGTTCAACAACGCGACCCACACCAGACCGAGTTTGCTCAGGCTGTCCGCGAAGTCATGACAACCCTCTGGCCGTTCCTGGAACAGAACCCGCGCTATCGCCAGCTTTCCCTGCTGGAGCGATTAGTTGAGCCTGAGCGTGTTATTCAATTCCGCGTCGTGTGGGTAGACGACCGTAATCAGGTACAGGTTAACCGCGCATGGCGCGTGCAGTTCAGTTCGGCGATTGGGCCGTACAAAGGGGGAATGCGCTTCCACCCGTCGGTAAACCTCTCTATTCTCAAATTCCTCGGCTTCGAACAGACCTTCAAAAACGCCTTGACCACCCTGCCTATGGGCGGCGGTAAAGGCGGTTCTGACTTCGATCCGAAAGGCAAAAGCGAAGGCGAAGTGATGCGCTTCTGCCAATCGCTGATGACCGAACTCTATCGTCATCTGGGCTCCGACACCGACGTACCGGCAGGCGATATCGGCGTGGGTGGCCGTGAAGTCGGCTTTATGGCCGGGATGATGAAAAAACTCTCTAACGACACCGCCTGCGTGTTTACCGGTAAAGGTCTCTCCTTCGGCGGCAGCCTGATTCGCCCAGAAGCCACCGGCTATGGTCTGGTGTACTTTACTGAAGCGATGCTTAAGCGTCATGGTCTGGGCTTTGAAGGTATGCGTGTCGCCGTTTCCGGTTCCGGTAACGTGGCGCAGTATGCTATCGAAAAAGCAATGGAGCTGGGCGCGCGCGTCGTGACCGCTTCTGATTCCAGCGGCACCGTGGTAGATGAAGCAGGCTTCACCACCGAGAAGCTGGCGCGCCTGTGCGAAATCAAAGCCAGCCGCGACGGTCGCGTGGCCGATTACGCGCGCGAGTTTGGTCTGGTGTATCTGGAAGGCCAGCAGCCGTGGAGCGTTCCGGTAGATATCGCTCTGCCATGTGCGACCCAGAACGAACTGGACGTTGACGCCGCCCGCGTGCTGATTGCTAACGGTGTGAAAGCCGTGGCGGAAGGCGCCAACATGCCAACCACCATCGAAGCAACCGACCTGTTCCTCGAAGCGGGCGTACTGTTCGCACCGGGTAAAGCAGCGAATGCCGGTGGCGTGGCAACGTCTGGTCTGGAAATGGCGCAGAACGCGGCACGTATGAGCTGGAAAGCGGAAAAAGTGGATGCGCGTCTGCACCACATCATGCTGGATATCCACCACGCCTGCGTTGAGCACGGCGGTGAAGCAGCGCAAACCAACTATGTTCGCGGCGCGAACATCGCTGGCTTCGTGAAAGTCGCCGATGCAATGCTGGCTCAGGGTGTGATTTAATCTCGCGAGTTTTCCCGGCGTCGTTTCACTCGTCCGGGCTACCAATGCAACGACATGTAGCCCGGTCGTACAGAATGCGACCCCGGGATTTTTAACACAAGACTTAACGCGGGTACGCCGCCAACAGCTTATCCAGCCCGCCACAGAGCAGCTCACCGCGCCAGCCGGAAATCATCTCCGGAGCCGTGTTACGTGGCTTCAACTGCCAGTGCCAGTTCAGCAACTGGTTAATCTGACGACGGGATGCCAGCATTTCAGGACTGACGTCATTCGCCTGCCCCACTTCCTGCACCAGCGCCTTAATTTCTTTAAATACCTTGCGATAGCCCGGCATATCCATCAGGTTCAACAGCGGTTCTGGCAGCGCGTCATCCGGCAGCGCTTGTGCTTTCTCCACGAGGCTAATCAGCGTTTTACCGTGGAAGCGAATCTCACTACCCGACAGCCCCAGGCTGTCCAGTTCACCCAAGCTGCCCGGCATATAGCGCGCCACGCTCCACAGGTGCTCTTCACGGACCACAAAGTTTACCGCCAGGTCGCGCTCGCGCGCTTTACGCAGACGCCAGTCCGCCAGCAGTTGCAGGCACGCCAGTTGACGCGTACGCAGCTGCCAGGCGTTGGTTATGTCACGCCATGCATCAGCGGGGTCGGTCACTTCCTGACGGCGCTGCTGCATCAAATGGCATTCATTAAGCGCCCAGTCCAGTCGCCCGGCCTGTTCGGTTTCCGCCATCAGCTTGTGAGCGATAGGCAGCAGATACCAGACGTCCGCAGCGGCATAGTCGCACTGGCGCGTCGTCAAGGGGCGAGCAAGCCAATCGGTGCGTGATTCACTTTTATCCAGCTCAACGCCGGAATACTCCGCGACCATCGGCGCGAAGCCCCAGGACATAGGGCGGCCACAGAAGGCTGCCAGCACCTGGGTATCAATAAGCGGCTGCGGCATGGAACCGAAGGTGTTCATAAACACTTCCAGGTCTTCACTGCCCGCATGCAGGAATTTGGTGATGTTACGGTCTTGCAAAATCGCCTGCAGCGGCGACCAGTCGGTAATGTTCAGAGGATCAATCAGCGCCGTACGTTCGCCGTCAAAAAGCTGAATCAGCCCCAACTGCGGATAATAGGTGCGGGTGCGGACAAACTCGGTGTCCAGCGCCACGGCGGTGGTCTGACGAACCGCATCGCACAGGGTGCTGAGTTCGTCGTTGGTAGTGATCATCTGATAGTTCAATTCGTACTCTCTTAGATTGCGCCAAAAAAAACGCCAGCTGAGCTGGCGTTTGGCATCATGACTCGTGACTTATCCCTTATTGTCCACTTTGGCGCGGGCTTCGTCACGTAATTCTCGTCTCAAAATTTTACCGACGTTCGACTTCGGCAATTCCTGACGAAATTCAACCAGTTTCGGGACCTTGTAGCCGGTAAGCTGGCGACGACAGAAGGTAATCAGCGCCTCTTCAGTCAGGCTTTCATCCTTCTTGACTACGAAAATCTTCACCGCTTCACCGCTATTGCCGGACGGCACGCCCACGGCGGCCACTTCCAGCACGCCGGTGTGCTGCATCAGCACGTCTTCAATTTCATTTGGATAGACGTTGAAGCCGGAGACCAGAATCATATCTTTTTTACGGTCAACGATGCGCAGGAAGCCTTCATCGTCCATCACCGCGATATCGCCGGTATGCAGCCAGCCATCTTTGATGATTTCGGCGGTAGCGTCAGGACGCTGCCAGTAGCCTTCCATCACCTGCGGCCCTTTCACACACAGCTCGCCCGGCTGACCCGCGGGCACTTCATTATCGTCGTCATCCACCAGCTTCACGTCGGTAGACGGCACCGGCAGGCCAATGCTGCCGCTGTGGTAGTCGATATCGTGCGGGTTCACGCTCACCAGCGGCGCGCATTCGGTCAAGCCGTAGCCTTCCAGCAGATACTGCCCGGTCAGCTTCACCCAGCGTTCAGCTACCGCGTGATTCACCGGCATCCCGCCGCCTGCGGAGAGGTGCAGGGTTGAGAAATCCAGCTGCTGGAACTCTTTATTGTTCAGCAGCGCGTTAAACAGGGTGTTCACCCCGGTCATCGCGGTGAACGGGTATTTGCCGAGCTCTTTCACCAACCCCGGAATATCACGCGGGTTGGTGATGAGAATATTTTTACCGCCCAGTTCAATAAACAGCAGGCAGTTCATGGTCAGCGCGAAAATGTGGTACAGCGGCAGCGCGGTGATGACGACTTCTTTACCCTCGTGCAGCAGCGGTCCGTAGGTCGCTTTCACCTGCTCGAGGTTCGCCAGCATGTTGCGGTGGGTCAGCATCGCCCCTTTCGCCACGCCCGTCGTCCCGCCGGTATATTGCAGGAAAGCGATGTCGTCAGCCTTCACTACCGGCTTCACGTACTGCAGGCGGTAGCCGTTATGCAGCGCGCTGCGGAACGAAATCGCGTCCGGCAGATTGTATTTCGGCACCAGACGTTTGATGTATTTGACCACGAAGTTCACCAGCGTGCCTTTCGCCGTGGAGAGCTGGTCGCCCATCCGGGTAAGGATCACGTGCTTCACCGAGGTTTTGTCGACCACTTTTTCCAGGGTATGGGCAAAGTTGGAGACAATCACGATAGCCTGCGCGCCGCTGTCGTTCAGCTGGTGTTCCAGCTCGCGGGGCGTGTACAGCGGGTTAACGTTCACCACGATCATCCCGGCACGCAAAATACCAAACAGCGCGACCGGGTATTGCAGCAGGTTAGGCATCATCAGCGCGACGCGGTCGCCCTGCTTCAACCCCAGCCCGTGCTGGAGATAAGCAGCAAAGGCGCGGCTGCGCTCTTCGAGCTTACGGAAGGTCATGACTTCGCCCATGTTGACGAAGCCAGGCTGGTCGGCAAAGCGCGTTGCCGAGTGTTCGAACAGTTCCACCAGGGATTGATAACGGTCAGGATTGATCTCTGCCGGGACGTCAGCAGGATAACGGTTGAGCCAAACCTTTTTCAAAGCATCACCTCTAAAATACGTATTCGTCGTCATCGCAACCCCAAATGATAAACTTTCATTAACATTATATTAACTCAGCGTACCAGTTTAAGAATTAATCAGAATTAAGGTTGCGAAGCGCGTCACTCTTTATTTTTTTTATATCCATTACAACGAAGAAACAGCGGGCTAGCCGCTGTTTCTTTTTTGTCTGCTTTACATCAGATCTTATTCAGTTACGACGTTCCGGACTTCAGTGGGGCCGCTGTTATACCATCCCCAACCGCCGTAACCGTAGTTCCAGGGGCGTGGACCAAACATCCACGGGTCGATAGGCTGCGGCGGCATCACGACCTGCTGGGCCACATGCCAGCGCTTGTAACCCGTCGCTTTCATCTGCAGGAAGGTGTATTTGGTGGTACCGACTTTACCTTCAACGGTGCCAACAATCGGCCCCACTACCGTGACCAATTGACCACGGAAATCTACCGGGTCGAGGAAGCCGTTCACGTCAGCATAGATACGCCCGCGCGAGGCTTCGCCCAGAATCGGACGCGCGCCGCTATCGAGCGGTACGGTAGCGATTTCCAGACGGGTGTTGCCCTGCTGGTTTTCAATACCCACGACGGTGCCGCCAAAACGCGACTCCTGCCCGACGTACAGCTGCGGTGCAGCCATAACCCGCACCAGATCCTGCTGCGGCGTTGGGCTTCTGCCCTGAATGGCATCCGGCACGCTGACGCAGCCGCTTAACGCGAAAGCGATAAGCCCCACTGCGGCTCCACGAATCACAAAACTTTTACCTGCCATGATGCTGCTCCTGATTTTTACGCTCTCTATCTACTGAGATTCATTCACGGCCAGGAAGTTTCTTCCACGCAACGTTGTTACGTAAATAAACCGGTTCCGCTTTATCCACGGCGACGGTTTTGCCCTGCTCCAGCATCGCACAGGCAATAGGCAGCATATCTTCGGCTTCGGGTAACGTGACGTTGCCGTCTACCAGCGTCGCGTTCGCGCTCTGCGCCATATCAGGCCAGGCCGCCCAACCGGTGCCGACGGTTGCCCATTCGCCGCTGAGTTCAGACAGACGTTGTTGCACCACTTCCGGCTTCAGCACCGCTTCGCTCTCTTCGCCGTGCCAGACGCCATTTTCATCACGCTGGTATTCGGCCCAGTAGACTTCGCCCATACGCGCGTCGATAGCTGCCAGCACGCGGGTCGCGCCCTGCTTACGCCAGGCCCCCTGCGCCATGGTGGCGAGGGTCGATACGCCGATCATCGGCAGCTCTGCGCCCAGCGCCAGACCTTGTGCAATACCAATGCCGATACGCACGCCGGTAAAGCTGCCCGGCCCACGGCCGAACGCCAGCGCGTCGAGGTCGGTCAGGCTGACGCCGCCTTGAGTGAGGATATCCTGCACGATAGGCAGGATACGTTGGGTGTGTTCCCGTGGGCAAAGCTCGAAGTGGGCACAGGTGTTGCCATCATTCCACAGAGCAGCCGAGCAGGCTTCCGTGGCGGTATCGATAGCCAGAATTCGCATGGTTAGTCGCGCTCTCGATCAACAAAATGGCGCGCATCTTACCACACTTTGCTCCGCATTACCGCGTCGATGACAGCGCCAGGAATCGTGTCGCCCGTCGAATATCACGGGTGCGCGGTGCGGGCGGCAGGCTGGCGAGGAAGGTTGCGCCGTACGGACGCATCACCAGGCGGTTGTCGCAAATGACCAGCACGCCGCGATCGTCGACATCGCGAATCAGTCGCCCTACGCCCTGCTTGAGGGTAATCACCGCGTCCGGTAGCTGTACCTCTTCAAACGGGTCACCGCCGCGCAGACGACAGTCTTCCATGCGCGCTTTCAGCAGCGGGTCGTCCGGTGAAGTGAACGGCAGCTTATCGATGATAACCAGCGACAGCGCGTCGCCGCGCACGTCGACCCCTTCCCAGAAGCTGCTGGTCGCCACCAGCAGGGCGTTACCGGCGCTAACAAACTGCTGAAGCAGTTGGCCTTTGCTGGTTTCCCCCTGCAACAGCACCGGCAGCGTCATGGTCGCGCGGAACTGTTCGGCGAGGTCGCGCATCATGGCGTGCGAGGTGCAGAGCATAAAGCAGCGCCCGTCGTTGGCCTCAATCAGCGGTTTCAGCATCGCCGCCAGATGACGTGCGGCCCCCGGTTGGTTCGGCAGCGGCAGGTTGCGCGGCACGCACAGGAGCGCCTGGGTGGCGTAGTCAAACGGGCTCGGCAGCAGCATGGACTCCGCCGCTTCAATACCGAGGCGTTCGGTAAAGTGGTGCAGGTCGTCGTTTACCGACAACGTCGCCGAGGTAAAGATCCAACTGCCCGGTTTGGCCGCCATCACCTCTTTGAATTTGTCCGCCACGGTGAGCGGCGTCAGCGCCAGCGTAAAGTGACGCGAGTTGCATTCGTACCAGTAGCTGTAGCCGGGCTTATTGATCTCTTTGAGGCGCTTTAAGCGGGCGCGATACAGGGTCGCACGTTCGAAAGCGGCATCGAGCAAGGCGGAGCGGCCAAGCGACAGCTTCGCCACGTCGTAGCACAGTTCGAGCGCATCATCGAGCAGCAGCAGCGAGCGTTGCACGGCGGTTTCTGCCAACAGTTCACGCAGGTTGCCGCGGTAGCCTGGGTCACCCACCTGCAAACGGAAATCCTGGGTGGCCTGCGCCAGACGGTCGGCGCATTTTTGCAACTGCTGGGTATCTTTTAGTTCGGTACGGTAGGCAATGACCACGTCTTTGGCGAGGTCCAGCAACTGGCGGCTGGAGAGCGATTGACCGAAATACTGGCTGGCGATATCCGGAAGTTGGTGTGCTTCATCGAAGATCATCACGTCGGCTTCGGGGATAAGCTCGCCGAAGCCGCTCTCTTTTACCACCATGTCAGCGAGGAACAGGTGATGGTTGACCACCACCACGTCGGCATCCATCGCCTTTTTACGCGCCTTCACCACGAAACAGTCCTGATACTGCGGGCAGTCGCTACCCAGGCAGTTATCGTTGGTGCTGGTGACCAGCGGCCAGGCCTGAGAATCTTCCGCCACGCTGACGCAGGTACTGATGTCGCCATCCACGGTCTGGTTAGCCCAGCTGCGCAGCAAAATAACGTCGCTGAGGGTTTGTACCGGCAGGTCGCCGCCCGCCATCGCCTGCTGTTCTAGACGTTCGAGACAGAGGTAGTTTGAGCGCCCTTTCAGCAGCGCCAGCTTGCCGCTAAAGCTAAGCGCGGTGGCGACGGTCGGCAGGTCGCGGCTGTAGAGCTGATCCTGCAATGCCTTCGAGCCGGTTGAGATAATGGCTTTTTTCCCCGAGCGCAGCGCAGGGGCAAGATAAGCGTAGGTTTTCCCGGTCCCGGTCCCCGCTTCTACCACCAGCGGCTGGCCGTTATCAATCGCCTTCGCGACGGCGTGCGCCATCTGACGCTGCGGTTCACGCGGTTTAAAGCCGGTTATCGCCTGCGCTAGCTGGCCATCTTCTGCAAAATCGTCCGTCACGTTACCCCCTGGAAAAATTCCCAGTGATTATGTCAGGCGAACCCCGCTTATGCCAGCCGAAGTCGTGACGCGGCGTCGACATTGTGGCAGTCTTACCGCGTTTACGTGATGTTAAAAGGAAAATGAAATGACAATTGTACGTATTGATGCCGAAGCTCGTTGGTCTGATGTCGTCATCCATAACAATACGCTGTACTACACCGGCGTACCGGCAAACCTGGACGCCGATGCGTTTGAGCAAACGGCAAATACGCTGGCGCAGATTGATGCGGTGCTGGAAAAACAGGGCAGCGATAAGTCGCGTATTCTTGACGCCACCATTTTTCTGCCTGACGGCGATGATTTCGCCGCCATGAACAAAGCGTGGGATGCCTGGGTGGTTGCCGGTCACGCGCCGGTGCGTTGCACCGTGCAGGCAAAGCTGATGAACCCGAAATATAAGGTTGAGATTAAGATTATCGCCGCAGTGTAATTCGGTATACCGTGCCTCCCCGGGGTCGGCGCGAGCGCCTCGCCCGGGCTACCTTATATGTAGCGCGGCCCAGCGCAGCACCGCCGGGGTGGCTCTCTTCTACAATCCCGGACACCACATCAACTGCTCTTTCAACTGTAGCGTCTCCTGCGGCAAGCACTTCAGCACGTCACGATAGCTCGCCGACTGCTTCGGATACCCGCGCACCGTCTGTAACAACACCCGCAGCGCGCTATCCCAGACAATCCCCTGCAAATCACTGTACGGCCACAGATCCGGCTCGCGAATAAACGGCACCAGGTAATCGATCCCCTGCTTCACCCCACGTCCGTCACGAATGTGGTTCCAGCGATCGAACTCGACGTGCTCGGCATAGCGGTTAAGCAACAGATGTGCTTCGAGGTTAAACAGCGAATAGTGGAACGGAATAGTACGCTCCAGCTCCATCGTCTGCTTGCCGTCCTGATCAATCTGCGCCGCCATACGCTGGGTGATCCCCTGCTCAATAATCCGCGCGGCCAGCCCTTTATCACCGTAAAACAACGCATTGACCGCACGCTGGGCGTCGTACCAGGTACCGTGGTTATTGTGCCAGACGTATTCAGAGTGGCCGATGTCGCTGTAGTACATCCAGTGGTTAAAGTCGCGGAACCACTGGTGCAGACCGATGATATCATCGGTATCCAGCACGCTAGCCGCGTTGATCAGCCCGATAGTATCGACCACCATCCACAGCAGACGGGTGTCGATAAGCCCGGTTCCGCGCCCGGACACTATGCCAGGGATCGCCTGTCCGTAGTTCAGATGCGGGTTCATGCGTGTGTCGCCGTCGAGGAACCAGCAGCGGATCTGCGTGGCAGCGGCCTGCGCGTACTGACGCTGGCCGGTAAAGTACCACGCCAGCCCCAGCGTCAGGCAGCGCTCGCACATGCGGATGATGCGCGAGGTATCGGTATCGTTATTCTCACACTGCGGGTTGATATGCCCGTCGCGGCGAATGTAGGGCAGCCCGTTGGGCCGCCGTGGGTTTGGCCACCAGTAGGTGCCCAGACTGTAGTAATCGTGCGCATCACCGCTCGCCGGGCGCAGCTTTTTATGCACCACGCTTTCCGGTGGCTCGCGCTTAAGCAAATCCGCTTCAGCTACCAGCTTGCTGAGGGCCAGCTGCAGCGGCGAAAACGGCTGCTTCAGGCCCGCACGGGCATTTTCCAGACAGGTTTCATCAAGGGTGTACAGCTTCATCGCCACCTTATTGGCCCTCCTGGCACGCTATGCGCAGGCCGCTTTGCGCATCAAACAAATGCACGCCGGAGAGCTTCGGCTGAAGCCAGATAGTGTCACCCTCTTTCACCGCCAGACGCTGCTTAAACACCGAGGTAAACGCCCCGCCGCCGGTATCGCAGAACAGCTGCATATCCGAACCGGTATTTTCCACCGCCGTCACCTTCGCCGCCAGCGCATCGTCGCGGGCTTCGTGTACCACGTTGACCTGCTCCGGACGAATGGCGTACACCACCTGTTGACCGTCGGTCACCTGGAGTCCTACCGGCAACGCCAGCAGCGATCCATCTTTCAGGCGTAGGTTGGTCGTATTGCCGGTGAGCACCACCTCTCCTCGTAGCTGGTTAATCTCCGGTGAGCCGATAAACCCGGCGACGAACAGGTTGGCCGGCTGGTCGTACAGCTCCAGCGGCGTACCCGCCTGTTCAATGCGCCCGTCGCGCAGCACCACGATCATCTGCCCCATGGTCATCGCTTCAATCTGATCGTGGGTGACGTACACAGAGGTCGTTTTCAGGCGACGATGCAGCTCGCGAATTTCACCGCGCACCTGGGTACGCAGCTTGGCGTCGAGGTTCGACAGCGGTTCATCAAACAGGAACACCTGCGGCTTACGCACAATGGCGCGCCCCATCGCTACGCGCTGACGCTGACCGCCGGAGAGATCTTTTGGCAGACGCTCCAGCAGCGGTTCCAGCCCCAGCAGCGCCGCCGCTTCATCAACTTTCTGTTTGATTTCCGTTTTCGGCAGTCGCGCCATCTTCAGCGCAAAGCCCATGTTTTCGCGCACCGTCATCTGCGGGTAGAGCGCATAGCTCTGGAATACCATCGCGATATCGCGCAGCTTCGGCTCCACTTCGGTGACATCACGTTCGTTGATGTGCACTTCCCCGGCGGAAATTTCTTCCAGACCGGCTATCATGCGCAGCAGCGTCGATTTCCCGCAGCCGCTCGGCCCCACCAGCACGCAGAACTCGCCGTCAGGAATAGTCAGCGACACATCTTTAATGACGTGAGCATCACCGTATGATTTGCGCACGCTATTTAATACAACAGATCCCATCGGTAACCCCTTATCCTTTGACCGCGCCGGACATGATCCCGCGGTTGAAATGTTTTTGCAGACCCAGATAGACGATGATGCTTGGCAGCATCGCCAGTAGCGTAATGGCGATAAAAATGTTCGGCGTGATGCTCTCATCGGTACGCAGCGTGCCGAGAATGACCGGAATGGTGTTCAGGCTGTCCTGGTTCACCACAATCAGCGGCAGCAGGTACTGGTCCCAAATCATAATGAAGCCGAAGGTCACCACAGTACCGAGCGCCGGTTTCACCAGCGGCAGAATGACGTGGAAGAAAATCTGCCACTCGTTCGCGCCGTCGATACGTGCCGCCTCTTCCAGCTCTTTCGGGATAGCCGACATAAATTCGGTCAGCACGAAGATGGAGAAGGCCCAACCCACCACCGGCAGAATCATGCCGAGATAGCTGTTGTAGAGCGACGCATCGATAAACGGCAGCCGCCAGTTGATAATCATGTATAGCGGAATGGCAATAACCTCTTCCGGTAGCATCATGGTGGATAAAATCACCAGGCTGACCAGCGCCACGCCGCGAAACTTCTTACGGGCCAGGGCGTAGGCCGCCAGCGCACTGACCGACACCTGTAAAATGGTGCCGAAGAACACCACCAGAATGGAGTTCAGCAGATACTGCCAGACGCCGATATCCATCCACGCAAAGATGAAGTTTTCAAACGAGAACTGATTCGGCCAGGCCAGCAGTTCACCCGGCTTCACCGGCGCTCCGCTAAAGGCGGTAGCAACAATGCCCCAGAACGGTCCAACGAAGACAATCAGCAGCAGCGCGTAGATGCACCAGCGCCCTGCGGTATCCCAACGTTTACTCAACATCACGGCTCCTTAGTAACGTGCGATACGTTTTTTCAGCGTCAAATGACAAATGGTTAAGATTACGGTGAAGGTAAACAGCAGGAACGACACCGCCGAGGCATAGCCATAGTCAAACTGCTCAAAGCCCAGCTTATAGATATGGGTCATGACCATTTCCGTGGCGTTAGATGGCCCACCGCCGGTGGTGGCATACACCTCGGCAAACACACGGAAGCCACGAATAAAGGAGAGCATCAGCACCACCGACAGCGCTGGGATCATCCCAGGCAGCGTCACGTAGCGCAGACGGTTCCACCAGTTCGCGCCGTCGACGTTCGAGGCGTCGTACAGGTCACGACTGATACCCGCCAGACCGGCGATAAAAATCACCATGTTGTAGGGCACCGCTTTCCAGATATGCAGCAGCATGATGACACCGAGCGCCTGATCAGAACTGGCAAGGAACCCCTGGTCAGCCACGCCAAACCAGCTGAGGATGTGGTTCACCACGCCGTTTGGCGTTGGGTTGAACAGAATGCGCCACATCTCCGCGACGATCGCCGCACTGGTCACCGCCGGTAAGAAGATAGCGGTACGAATAAAGCGCAGGTGGCGTGCGGGGCCTTCCAGCAACATCGCAAGGAAGAAAGCCAGAATGGCGGCCGCAAACATGGTCACGACCACGTAAAGCAGCGTGTTCACCACCGCCGCGTGCAGCTCCACGTCGGCAAAGGCGCGGGTAAAGTTGTCGAACCCGACCCACTCATCCGGCTGATTAAAGTTGACCTTGTAAAAGCTCATCACCAGACCCTGAATCATCGGGATGAACTTAAACCAGCTAAAGATAATCAGCGCCGGGGCCAGGAACAGCCACGGAATCAGCGCCCGCTTGCGTTTTGCCGTCAGCCAGCCGGTCGCGTCAGGCGAAGCGGCTTGCTTTAGCGGCGCGGACTTCGTCTCATGCAGCGTCATTACTTACTCCTTCTCACTTAGCCAGCACGTTTTGTTTTTCCAGCTCGGCGTTCACCTTCACGTCGACCGCCTTCAGCTCAGCGCTGATATTGCTATTACAGTCGGCGAAGATACGGTTAAAGCCATCGGCCGCCACCTGGCGTACCGGCGTCCAGTTAGGAATCTGCGGCACGTAGCGGCCCTGCTCGTTGTAGAGTTTGGCGAAGGTTTCCCAGCGGGCATCCTGATAGACGGCTTGCACATCAACGTTCTTATTCACCGGCAGACGTACCACCGGAATATGCTGGCTGCCTTTACCCATGCCTATCTCCTGACCTTCCGCTGAGATAATAAATTCGATGAATTTGCGCGCCGCCTCCTTCTGCTTGCTGCTCTTCATCATAAAGACGGTGGTCCCTTCGGCGAGCGTGGCTTCGCCTTTTGGCCCAATGACCGGTACGACTTCAAAGTTGTCTTTGCCCGGGTCTTTATCAAAGAGCGCAATGTGGTACGGGCCGCTAAAGAACATGCCGCTTTGTCCAGAGCGGAACGATGGGATAACGTCGGCGGTGGTGGCGTTGATCGCCCCCGGCTGGGTCACTTTTTCGCACATCATGGTGCGCATAAAGGTCATCGCCTGGGCCACTTCTGGGGTATCGAGCGACGCGCTGAATTTGCCGTTGTTCTCTTTGACGAAATCCCCGCCCGCCTGCCAGATAAAGCTGCTCATAAACCAGCTGGCGTAGCCGCGCGTGGTAGAGGCCGGAACGATAAAGCCGTAGGTGTCGTTTTTACCGTTGCCGTCCGGGTCCTGGGTGGTGAAGGCTTTAGCCAGTTTCTGGATATCGTCCCAGCTTTTAGGCTGCGGCAGGCCCAGCTTCTCGCGCCAGTCTTTGCGTACAAACAGCGCGAAGGTTTGCGCAGACGTTGGCACACCGTAGTATTTTCCGTCAATGTAGCGGGTACTGTTCCAGGCTGTCTGGTAAAGCTGGTCGCCGCCGCTGATGGCTTTCGGGTCTATCTCATCGGCAATGCCGAGCTGAATAAACTGACCGAGCGAAGCGGCATCGTTGAAGATCAGATCCGGTAAGGCATTGCCCGCCGTTGCGCGCGCCAGCCGCTGTTCAAAGTCAGTGGTGGCATTGAAATACTCAATCTTAATGCCGGTCTTCTCTTCAAACTTCTCGGCTTCTTGCTTGTAGATATTTTTGGAATCGTTGCTCGCGCGGATCCAAACGTTAAGGGTCGTGGCGGCGTAACTTTGCCCGATACCCAGTCCCAGAGCGGAAAGAAGTAATAATGAACGTAATTTATTCGCAGACATGATTGCATATCCTTTATTGTGTAGGGCACAAAGATAATTAAATTCTCACCAAACGCATTTCCGTGATCTGGATTAACATTTGGCGTTGAATACAACATGCATAAAAATTATTTCGAACATTAAATAGAAATATATTTTCCAATACAACCACACAAAAAAGAAATCGTATTTCATAAACAGAAAAGTTGAACCGGATCACACCAGAAAGTGACATAAAAAGTGACTAAAATATTTTATTCATTAAATTCAATAAATTAACATTTTGTTTGTTTTTTTGATAATCTAAAAAAAATAAGAAAAACAGCTAAAAACGTGAGCTATACTGCATTAAATGCGTCATTTTTTATTCAACTCGATAACCATGATGAACATCACAAAAAAAATCACTTTGTCTTTTACACTGCACGCCAACCTATTTATGAATACGTTACCTTTTAATTAAATCGCCTGCTTTTAGTGTTGTTAAAATACGCTAAAGGCAAAATTCTCTTGTTATCTTTTCTCTATTTGCAGAAGGGTTATCACTATGAGTTCAATACATCGCCGTGGAATATTAGGCATTGCGCTACTCTGCTCTGGGTTCAGCGCTTCACTGTATGCGGCAGAGCCCTATACACTCGATGGCAAAGATCTGGCGTTCAGCCGTGAGCAAATTGCCGCCAAAGACCCGCTGTTTTTACAGGCAGAAAGCGCATTGCTGAAAAAAGCGGACGGTGCGTTGAAGCACCCGCTCTATTCGGTGATGGACAAAACGCTGGTAGCCGCCAGCGGCAACAAGCACGACTACTACAGCTTCCCGCCCTACTGGTGGCCAAACCCGGATACCAAAGACGGCCTGCCGTACATCCGCAAAGATGGTCAAACCAACCCGGATGCCAACAGCGACGCCACCGATAAAAACCGCCTGGTGAAGATGAGCAACGACGTCTCCACGCTGGCGCTGGCCTGGTATTTCTCGCATGACGAGCGCTATGCGCAGAAAGCCGCGGCACAGTTGAAAAGCTGGTTCCTCGCGCCTGAAACCCGTATGACACCAAACTTACAGCATGCACAGGCCATTCCTGGCATTAACACAGGCCGTGGCATTGGCATTATCGACAGCCGCGCGCTGGTTGACGTGGTGGATGCCATTGCCCTGCTGCAAGCCTCCGGCACGCTGAGCGATGCCGACGTGACCGAGCTGAAACAGTGGTTTGGTGATTTCTATCACTGGATGACCACCAGTCAGAACGGATTTGAAGAAGAGAACTGGCACAACAATCACGGCACCTACTTCGATATGCAGGCGGCGACCTTTGCGCTGTTCAGCGGCAAGCCGGAAGAGGCCAAAAAGCGCCTGTATGTCACCCAACTGCGCCGTATTGCCGGGCAGTTTGACGTTGAAGGCCGTCAGATGGCCGAACTGGAGCGTACTCGCCCGTGGCACTACAGCAACTTTAACCTCGACGCATACAGCCGTCTGGGTCGTCTGGGCGAAAAAGCCGGAGTAGATATCTGGAACTTTACCCTCGACGACCACAGCCTGCGTAAGGGCTATCAGTACATCGCCGGGTTTATTAATAGCGATACGCCGTGGCCGTGGAAAGACCTCGACAAAATGGATGACAAGAAGGCGCTGCGCAACATCGCCACAGCCGCCCACGCCTGGCCTGACGATGCGCTGTTCCGCGAGAAAGCGCACTGGCTGCGGGCGAAATATCCCGACGATATTACCACGCTCACTGTACCGCTTACCGTGTCTTCAGAGGTCAGGGAAAACCAAAAATGAGACAATTTTCTGGGCTATGGCCAGAGATCGCCGCGCGTGCCGTCGGCGAACAGGGCCTGATTGAACAGCTCGTGAAGGATGCACAACCGATGCTTGACGCCGCTGTGTGCATTCCGCAAACCGGGATCGCCAGTTGGAATCTCTACTACTTCTGCCCGCACCACGGGGTACGGCTGACCTGGCAGCCAGACTCACCGCACCACCACGCCTGTCCGGTAGACGGTGAGGTGTTCAGCGGCGAACCGTGGGACGGTGCCTGGTGGCGGGAAATGAACGGCCGTAACGCCAGCGCCTGCCAGCAGTTAGGCCTGCTCTGGCGCCTGACCGGCAACGCCACCTACCGCGATAAAGTGCGTACCCTGCTGATGGGCTATGCGGATGTCTACCCGGACTACGCGGTACACGGTGATATTCCGCACAATGGTCCCGGTAAAATGAACGCCCAGACGCTGTGTGAAGCCAACTGCATTCTGGATATGGCGCTGGGCTATGACTTTATTGCCGAGAGCCTGACGGCGGACGAACGTCAGCATATCAGCGAAAACCTGCTGCGCTGCGCGGCGACGTTTTTGTGCGAGCACCGCAGCCCGCAAATCCACAACCACGAGGTCAAAATTGGCGCGGCGCTGGGGGTGCTCGGCTTTGTACTGGGGGACGACAGCCTGCTGGAATTCGCGGTCAATGCGCCTTACGGCCTGCGCTGGCAGCTTGAGCACGGCCTGTTAGCTGAGGGTCTGTGGTTTGAGGGTTCGGTTCACTATCACTATTACGCGCTTCAGGGGTTCTTTGCCTTTGAGAAGCTGGCGCACGGCACCCGCTGGAGCCTGATTGACGGCCCGTGGTACCCGCAGATGCTGCACTTCCCGCTCGAGCTACTGCTGCCGGACGGCACCTTTCCCCGGCTCAACGATTGCCTCGCCGGGCAGGAGAAGTTGCATCATCGGGATCTGTACGAGTTCGCGTGGTTTATCTGGCGCGACCCGCGCTACGCAGCGGTGCTGCAATTTACCGCCGGAGAGCCTGACGAGCGCGAGACGCTGCTCTGGCGTCACCAACCGCTGCCGGAAACTCATCTGAATCTGATTCCGCAGCAGTCGCTGTACGCGCCCGGTGCCGGGCTCACGCTGTGGCGGCGGCCGCATCAGCAGCAGGCGGTGCTGATTAAGCACAGTCCGTGGGGCGGCGAGCACGATCATTATGACCGCCAGAGCCTGATGCTGTGGCAGCGCGACGGCTGGCTGCTGCCGGACCTCGGCACCACCGGTTACGGGGCCAGAATGCACTATGACTATTACAAAAACAGCGCCACCCATAATACGCTGACGGTCAACCAGACCAACCAGCCCCCGGCCAACTCCGACGTGCTCGGCTGGCATATGGGCGAGGAGTATTTGTGGTTGGATACCGAAACCGATTGGGGGAAACCACCACCGCAGCTAAACAGCCACACCCGCGTGGAGTGGGACGTCGAGTCCTGGCGCGATGTGCGTTTTCGCCGCCGTTTGCTGTGGCTGGATGATGTGCTGATTGATTTGTCGACGGTGGAAAACCCGCACCGCCAGCAGCTTGATTGGACGCTGCATCTGGCGGCCGATGCGCTGGACCAGAGCGGGGAACCGCAGCCCTTCTCGCTCAGCGGCCCGCTGCAAGCGATGCGCAACGCGACCGTCACGCCGCTGCATGGCTGTCAGCCGCGCCACTTTTCCCATCAGGGCGAGACCTTTGCGCTGTGGCTGTCTGGCGACGGTGAGCTTTGGCAGGGGCTGGAGGCCGATAATCCGGCGATCGGTGATTTGAGTTATCTGGTGCTGCGTAATCATCTGCCGCAGGCGCGTTTTGTCTGCGTGTGGGATTTGGCGAAGCAGTCGCCGTTGACGGAGGTGTGCGTGCATCATACTGCTGTTGGGACTCAATTGACTGTCTGGCGGGGGGAGCGGGTGGCGCATGTGACGCTGTATGACGATCCTGCGCTGCGGCCTGAGTTCGTGGGGCGAGACTGATATATGTCAGTTGAGTGAAATGTTCCGTTCACTTTACGTTGGGTGGAATATGAAGTTCCTTCACCGGTGAACGGGCCAAGGGGTGCGGCCGCGCACCCCTTCGCAATCCCCGCGGCCCCGCAGGGAAATCGGTGCTTCGCACTACGCTCGCCTACGACTCCAGCCTGCGGCACGGCGAAACTCGACATCCTGTCTCGGTTCGCCTCAATCCGCCATCCCTGGCGGATTGACCTTGTCTTTCGTGCTACGGCTCGCCGATTTCCAGCGGGGACTACGCCGTTCCAGTCACATTGGTTTTTGCTGTTAACTAAAAGACCGCACGGTTTTTGGTGGCGTCTAAATCGCCGAAGCGTTTCCCGTAGGCCGGGTCAGCCCACAGGGATGTGGGCTGAGGGCGCGGTTCACATGGATGTGAACTCACGCCCGACCCGAAGCCGGAGGGAATAAGCTGAGGGAACCACGAAGTGGCGATTTTGCCGCCAGAGCCCGGGGGTGCAGGGGGCGGCGGCGATTGGCCTCCCCCTGCGCGCTCTCTGCGCCGGAACCATTTATATGGCTAGCACTGAAAGAGAGCGCAACGGAGTGATAAACCCAAATAGATCCCCCCTTACCTGATAACCGCCCACAATCGTACGCACAGCAATCAGCTCAAAGAAAAGCCCTACTCAGCAGCCGCCGGCTTCACCCTCACCCCCGCAAACACCATCACCATCGCCGCCACCAACAGCACCCCGCTCACGGTAAACACACCGCTAGCACCATTAAGATCGAACACCAGCCCGCCACCCGCGGCCCCTGCACTAATAGCCAACTGGATAGAGGCCACCATCAGCCCACCAGCACTCTCCGCTTCGTCGGGTACGGTCGTCGCAAGCCAGGTTGACCAACCGACCGGCACCAGCCCAAAGGCAAAGCCCCACAGCGTCACCAGCAGCCCATCCAGCAGTGCCAGATGCCCAAACGCCACCATCAGCAGCGCCAGCACGCCCATGCCAAATGGTACCAGCGCCAACGTCAGACGCAGGTTACGTGCCAGCAGATGCCCGGCAATCGAGGTGCCGACAAAGTTAGCCAGACCAAAGCCCAGCAGGATAAGCGAAATCGTCTCTACGCTGGCGCGGCCTACCGTTTCCAGGAATGGACGCAGGTAGGTGAAGAACGCAAAGTGGCCGCTGAAGATAAAGATGGTGGCCAGCAGCCCGCCAATCATTCCCGGACGACGCAGCACGTGCAGCAACGTACGCAGGCTACCGCCGTTTTCCGGACGCATCGACGGCAGCACCCACAGTTGCCACAGCAATGCCAGCACACCCGGCACCACGCAGAGGATAAACACGTTACGCCAGCCAATCAGGCTGCCGAGAAAACTCCCCAGCGGCGCGGCAACAACGGTGGCGATAGAGACACCGGCAAAGATTATCGACAGCGCCTTCGGCACATCGCGCGCGGGTACCAGGCGCATGGCGGTCGCCGTCGACATCGCCCAGAAACCACCGATCGCCACCCCAAGCAGCAATCGTCCCATCAATAGCACCTGCAACGACGGCGCAAAGGCCACCAACAGGCTGGAGATAATCTGCAAGAACGTGAAGAACATCAGCACCCAACGGCGGTCGATGCTTTTGGTCGCCGAGGTAATCAGCAAGCCGGTCACCAGCGCGACCAGCGCCGTGGCGGTCACCGTCTGCCCGGCAACCCCCTCGGTAACACCCAGGCTTGAGGCCATCGGCGTGAGCAGGCTGGCAGGTAAAAACTCGGCGGTAATCAGCCCAAATACCCCAAGGCCCAGTGACCACACGGCGCGCCAGGCAGGTTTGGCAGGGGCGGACGACTCGCTTTCTGCGACGTATGAATTCATCGGTTAATCTCCGGTTATAAAATTGTGATGTGTGTCGCAAAGCATAGAAAGTTACGTCAGGACGATCTATGATGGATAATCTTCATTTTTTGATAATTCGTCCGGAGTTGCGAAAATGGCCCTGAATGCCCCTGATATGATTAGCGAACTGCTGCGCGGCATGCGTCTCTCCGGCGTCAACTATCGCCGCTTTGAAGCCAGTGCACCATTTGGCGTGTCGTTCGGTGATGTACCTGGAAAAGCGCAGTTTCATTTTGTCAGCCGTGGGCCGGCGATTTTACGCATGCAGAGCGGCGAGCGCTTTACCCTGAACAGCGGTGACGCGGTGTTTATTCCCAACGGTGAGGGCCATGCCCTGCTCTCTGATGACGCCGCCGCGGTCACGCCCATTACCGATTTTCCCAGCGAGCCTATCTGCAGTGAGGTCTACGATATTCACTGTCAGACCTGCCCGGACGGCGAAAACGTGATTATCTTTACCGGCTGTATGAATTTTGAACTGGGCGGGATGCAGCCGCTTATCAAAGCGATGCCGGAAGTGATGATGGTGAGCAGCCTGATGTCATCGCGACCTGAAATACAGGCGCTGCTTTCCGCGATGGAACGCGAATCATTGGGCCGTCAGGTCGGTTTTGCCGGGATTTTAGCGCGTCTGGCGGACGTAGTGGCCGCGCTGATTGTGCGTGGCTGGGTCGAGAGCGGCTGTGGGAAAGCAACCGGCTGGATTCAGGTACTGCGCGACCCGCGTCTGAGCCGGGCGATTTACGCCATGCACCAGCAGCCGGGCGCTAACTGGAGCGTCGCCGATCTTGCCAAAGAGGCGGGAACGTCGCGATCCGTATTTGCCGAACGTTTTCTTTCCGCAACCGGCACCACTCCGGCGAAATACCTCGGCGAGCTGCGGATGCGGCTTGCTATCCAGTATATCGGTCAGGAACAGCAAACGATTGAAACCGTTGCCCTTCGTCTGGGATACGGTTCAGTCGCCGCCTTTAGCCGGGCGTTCAAGCGGGTGGTTGGCCACTCGCCTGGGACATTACGCGAAGCGCTGCCTGTCCCCGAGGAGGTATAGTCTTCTCGCCTACAGGTAGGTCATGGTGATGCAGGCAGGACAAGCGCCATACTTTGCCTATGACCAGGTTATGGCCCGCAAGGACATGAACAACATAACCGCACCATAAGCCAGAAAGAATCTACCGTGAATGGCGTACTCTTTTTCTGGCTGTGCTGGTTGCACTTCACAGCGAATGTCGGTGCAGTCAGGCTTTTTCACACCTCATTTGGCGCTTTTTACACGGGGCAGCGCCCCCCTGCGGAATGAAAATCGCCTTAATCACATCGTAAAAAATATGGCTATTTTTGATATTGAGTTGATTCATTGCATCGCGCTTGATGGCGCTGACTCTTTTTTCCGAGCGCCCTGTAATACGGGTTAATAGCTCTGGCCTCATTCCCATGCTGAGCGACAGCAGAATAAAGAGTTCATTATCTGACAACGAAAAATAGTGCGCCTGTTCTATTTCCTTGCGAGGTTCCCGACTCTGCACATCTATCAGCACGTGGCTCACGTTGTTTTTAATACTATAAACCACCAGCCCGCGGCACTTGCGCAATAAATAGCCAACAATCAGCGGTGAAACGGTCTCCGTGAGTACCATAACGTGCTGGTACAAAAACCGAGCGCTTTCCGCTTTCAGGGCATCAATCGTCTGACGAATATCCAGGTCATTGAGGATGATAATAGAATCTATCGGCGCATTGTTGATTTTATACTGATGCGGTTCTGAAGAAGAAAACCTTAATATTTCCTTAACACCATAATTAAGAAATATATTATCACTATAACTGATAACCTCCATTTCACACCACTCTCACTGGTCTTTTTCACTGCAAAATACTAACCAGCACGAAATATTATTACAACAGCTGTTACCGTCCATTATTGGACTGTTCCCCTGCATCTAAAAATAACGATTTCGGACTCTATTAAAGGATTAGTCTTATTCGATAAAACAAATCAAAAACAATCATTAACATCAGCTATATAATCCAATTTCGGCATGCTATACTCCTTTCATATTACTCACAGAGAAATAATGCATGTCGCAATCAGATGATTTACCTCGTCCATTGCACGCCTTCGAGTTTAGCCAACAAACTAAGCCGCTCAAGGCAATAATGGATTTACATAAAGTACTGGCACCTTTCGGCACGGCATTTACCCTGAATGCCGGCACTAAAATGTTGCTCAGTAACGACAGGGAAACAGCGTTTATTCTATTGGTGACCACCGGATGCTTTTCCGTGAGTCACGCACAGGTTGATTTGCATATGGCGACCGTGTTCGCGCCTACCGTCGTGGGACTCATCGACGGTTACAGCCTATATTACGATGTTCAGGCGCGCCCACAACACTATATTCGTGCAGAAACAGAATGTACCGGATGGATTATTCCGCTGGATCTCTTTGTTGAGAAGTGTGATGAATTTAATTTATGGCATGATATTGCCCGGATTCTGGCACAGCGCGTGATGGTAATGAGCGCCCGTGACAGCGAACTGGTGGGCAACGATGCCTACAGTAAAATTCGTTCACTGCTCATGGAATTATGGCTGTATCCTGAGGATATACGCCTGCAAATCAAGGTTTCGTCATTTATTCAACGCCGCACCCGAATTTCGCGCAGCCGAATCATGGATGTTCTTGCTGAGTTAAAAAAAGGAAATTATATCGAAATGAAATCAGGCGTACTGATTGCTATGGATAAATTACCTGTCGCGTTCTGATATTATTGGAAACGACGTTCTTCGCTAAATATCCGTTGCGCTTAAGATTTTAACGTTTGGCCGGCAAACGTGTTACCCAAAAATAAATTAATATTGATCAGATTATCGTACATGTCGTCATCAACCCAGATATTTAGCCAATTTCCCGCCTGGGCGGTGAATGCCAATAACGTCTGCTGGTTGCCGGAATGTTGATATTCCACAATCAATGCCTGTGCACGATCTTTCTTTAACCGCTCGATACCTAACCCTGTCTCATGTAGCGCTAACACCTCGCGGTAATAGCTGTCGGGCTGCTGCTCAAAATGGGTTAAAACGTCCTGCTGGCGCAGCGCCGCTAAAACCGCAAACGCCCACAGACAAACTCCGCCCAATATCAGCGCAGAAAACCAGGGGAGCCGGGAAAACGTCAGTGCACGCGCAGCGTTGTGCTCCGAGCTGGCAAAACTCAGCAATAAAATAAAGGTCAGCCAGTGCGCGGTCGATTGATAAAACGGGTATTCCACTTGGGTATGGAGCAATAAAGGGAGCAAGCAGCACAGCAGCGACAGCCTTGAGCGGGTGGCTCGCCGTAGAAATATCACCCCGCCTGCCCACGCCATCATCACCAGCCCCAGCAGCGCGATAATCCCCCCTTCCACCCACCAGTAGAGGATTTCATTATGCGGATGGGGGATGACGCGTATGCCGTTGTCAATCGGCACCGCGCGGTCGGCAATAAAGTGGCTAAAGTGCCAGACATAGCTACCATATCCCCAACCGGACAGCGGATGCTGTGCAATCATGCGAACGGTTTCGTGCAAAATCATCAGCCGCTGCAGCGTGGAGCCTTGATGCCGCGCCAGCGCATCGGCAAGGGAGATGGGCATCATCAGCGCGCCGACATAGACCCCGACCAGCGGCAGCCCCAGCAGCGCAACCCGTCGCCAGCCTGGATTTCTACGCCAATAGAGACAGGCCATTCCGCCATATACGCCAAGCGCGCTAAGCCAACCAATGCGGGATTGGATCTCGGTTAATGCGCAGAACATCACCACAATCGCCGCGCTGGCCAGCGCCATATGCCAGGCCTCCAGGCGCGGATTCTGACAGCGAAAAAATGGGGAGCCCATGTTGTATAGCCACACCGCTGCGCCACAGGCCAGAAAAGAACCCGCCACGTTTCGCTGCTGAAACACGCTGATATTTCCCGGTGACGCCGCCAGTACCTGTTGTTCAAACTGCGGAAGTATGACGGGAAGATGCAGCCCCAGCAGGCTGTAGACCGCTTGTATCAGCCCGGCTAGCGCCACCAGATATAGCACTATCTGCCGCTGACGAAGGCTAAAGCGGCAGTTTGTCATCAGTAACAGTAGAAGCACGCCTCCCCACAGCCCGGCGAAGCGCGGCAGTGCCTCAAGCCGCCAATCAGCACCTGGACTCCAGGCCATCGGTACGGTCATCAACAGCGCCCCGAACATTATCCACCGGGTACCCGGTGCCAGAATTACCGTAGTGCGAATCAACGATGACCAACCGCAGCCGAGCATAACCAGTAGGCAAAACCAGACCCACAGCGAGGTCGGCAGTTCGCTGCCGGTACCACCCATATTGGGTATCACCAGATGCATCACGCCGAGGTAAATCACGGCCAGCATGACCACTAACATGGTGGAAATCGAATCGGTAACGTCCCTGTTTTGGTTCTCCATCGCCTTACCTCAAGGTCTGCGTCAGTTCGGGCATGACGCGCCCATAATCATTGATAGTTTGCCACTTCACTACGCAGGCGCCCGACGCCGGACATTCGCTTTTAGCGGCGGTCGCGAACGGCGCAACCATCCCGGCATTTTCAACCGCGCTGCCGTTCACCCGCAGATTAAACAGCGTGACGTAATAAGGCGTTGGATTATTTATCTGAATCTGACGCCCCTGCTTTTTCCAGACCAGCTGGCGATAGGCTTCCTCTTCGCGCCCTTTCAGACCTGCCGGGCGATAGAAAAGCTTCATCCGGCTACGAATAGCCACCTGCAACGAGTTTGGTGGTTGCTTTCCCTGCGTTTCTGGAATGCTGGCCACGCTCAGCCAGAACAGACTTTCCCGGTCGGCTGGCAGGTCGCCGCCGATGCGCATAATGCGCACAATATTGCTATGGCCTGGCAGCAGTGGAAACAGGGGCGGCGTAGTCATAAACGGTACGTCATTACCGGCCTGGCCCTGCGCATTCAGCACTTTTGATAGAACCAGATAACGTTGTTGCGCAGTGTTATTCACCGTAAACGTAATACTCGGTTTGTCGGCATCAAAAATAAAACGGGTACCGTCAACGGTGACGCCCGCATGGGCCGCAAAGCAGCAAGCCAGCAGCGCAAAAACGGCCTTTTTCATCACAGAGTCCCTCGCTATTGCCAGGTCAGCGTAAACGTCGCGGTCGCCTTCGCCGTACCGCT
The DNA here is from genome assembly GCF_902485085.1 of uncultured Kluyvera sp. Lineage (NCBI taxonomy): Bacteria > Pseudomonadati > Pseudomonadota > Gammaproteobacteria > Enterobacterales > Enterobacteriaceae > Kluyvera > uncultured Kluyvera sp. The sequence continues at coordinate 7,739 of NZ_CABTJS010000145.1, read as the reverse complement.
GGTCACGCTGTTCGCCGTCGCAATATAGCGGGCGTAAAAAGTAAACTGATTGTCGGTGAGCGTCGGGTCCAGCGCATAGCGCGCGGAGGCCTGATTCAGCGGCAGACGAGTGTGATCCGCATTTTGCAGTTCGATACCAATCCCCTGTGCCGCGTCGCTGCCGCTGTCGACAGCCAGTAGAGTTTTATCTTCGCTATCCGCCGTGCCGCTAAAGGTAAAATCCACGCCCGTAGCGGCCGCACCGCACTTTTGCAGGTCGATGACAAAGACCACCGGCTGCGAGCCGCTACCCTGAGTGGCAAACTGTTTCGCGGAAATGTCGCCCAGCGGCACGGTTTGCGCCTGGGAAGAAGGCGCCACGATGCAGGTATTGTCCTGAATCGTGCCGCTGACGTTAACGGTGCCGTCGTGAGCCTGCGCGCCAGCACAGGCCAGCAGGAGAAACATGAGGTTAGCTTTCATTACTGATAACTCAGGTCAAAGTACATGACCGACGACGCGTTACCGGCGGTCACCGGGATTTTCGTCGCCATATAGCGCAGGTAAAAGGTCAACGTATTATCCCCTTCACTCAGCGCAAAAGGCTTGCTCTGGCTATTGAGCGGAATCTGCCCGCCATCTTTATCCAGCACCTCTACCCCCACGCCGCTCGCCATATTGCCGCCGCCGCTGGTATCGCTCAGCGCCAATAGCGTGGTGTTATCGGTGTCGGCATCGCCGCTGAAGGTAATGGCCCCACCGGCGATTTCCGCCGTGCAGTTATTCAGGGTAATGCTTAACAACGCTTTACCCTGAACGTCACCTACGCTGCTAAAGCTGTTGGCAGCAAAATCACCGATGCGGATATTTTTAGTCTGGCTGTTACTGTCCACGTCGCAGCTGCTGGCATAAATTGACCCGGTAATGTTGACCGTGCCGTCATGGGCCATTGCCGCCAGGCTCAGCGTACTCATCAAAAAAAAGACAAAGGCTTTCATCGTCCACTCACTGGTAGGTCACATCGAAATACATCACCGACGAGGCGTTACCGGCGGTGACCGGGATCTTCGTTGCCTGATAGCGCAGGAAGAAGGTCAGCACGTTGTCGTCACCTTCCTGTAGCGTCTGGCTGTCGCTTGCGGTGTTGATGGGCACGCTTTTTTTATTGCCGTCTAGGATCTCCACGCCGACGCCGGAGGCCATTCCGCCTTTACCCGCGGTGTCGGATAGCGCAAGCAGCTTGCTGTTGTCATTATCCGGCGAACCGCTAAACATCACCGAGGCTCCGGCGATACCGCTGCTGCAGTTATTCAGCCGAATCAGCAGGTCCGCCGTTGATGAGACATCCCCCACCGCATGAAACGCGTTGCTGCTGAAATTGCCGATAAAAATGGTTTGTGCCGTGTCCGCCGTATCAACATCACAGGTTGCCGCCACGACGGTGCCGCTCATATCAATTTCCACGCCGTTATCCGAGGCATGGCAGGTTGTCATGCAAAGCGCCCATCCTGCCGCCAGCCAGTATATCTGTTTTCCGCTCATCCTTGTGCCTCAGTTAAAGTCGACCACGATGTAGGCCTGAGCATGGAATACCCCCTGCTGCGGCTTTTTACCGGTAGCGCTGATAGGAAAGACGGTAAACGGCACCGTCGCGGTGTAGTTTTCAAGCTGGAACGGGATAGTGCCGGTGTTAGGGGTAATCACGTTGCCGAGAATATCGGTGAACTGCACGGCGATATCGCTGTTGTCGCTGGCAATCGCCGTTGGTTCGTTGACGTCAGCCTGCCCCTGGAAACGGAAACTCAGGCTCGCCATTTCGCTCACGCCCCCCGAACACTTCACCGGCACCTGTTTGCTGACCGGGGTGAAACCTGAGGGCTTTTGCCCTTTGGTTTTAAAGTTGCCGGAGGAGATCGTGCCAAAGTCGATGGTGATAACCTGATTGCTATTTACCTCGCAGCTTTGCGGTACGGTAATCGAGCCACTAAACGAGATGGTATAAACCGGCGTGCCGAACGACGATGTATTGTTACGGTTGATATAGACGTTAAACAGCCGCGTCTGGGGAATCGTCACGTTACCAACAAAAGGCTTGGCGATTTTTATCTGCAACGTGATGTCCGAATCCGAGACGGGGAAATTGCAGCCCTTGGAAACGCAGCTGTCCTGGCCCATTTTGGCGTAGTTCGCCGGTGCGTAAATATCCCCGGCAACCGCGTCAGTCACCCGCAGCGCCCCTTCGAGATAATCGTTGAGTGACAGGTATTTCCAGTTGCCAGAGGTTTCGACCACGGGGTAATTCGAAACGTAGGAGCGGTAGGTATAGTTGTTCTTGTTAGAACTCACCTTCGGGCAGATCGCGTGCATATTAATATCGCCAGAACGAACCACCTGAGTGGTTTTCCCCGCCACGTTGGTATCCGCCGTCAGCGACGTGGTGACGTCGAAATTTTCGTTTTGCGTAGACCCAGAGGCATTGGTACAGCTGTCAGATGAGTCGGCAAATGCCGTACTGGCCGCACCCATCAACAGAAAAAAGAACAGAATATTTTTTATCGTTTTCATGACCGTTTCCACATCGTTAATGGCAGGTTTCAGCAAGTCGATTAAAGGTGTCCATCTGCTCGGCTGAGAGCTGCCAGGCCACGGAGCAGCGCTTATCATCACCCTGCCCCCACTGCACCGTCAGGGTGCCAGACTGCGGTAAACCGGAGAGATAGACCTGCCCGTCATCCCCCACCAGGCTGCTCTGCTGGCTATCGTTCACCGTGACCGTCGAACCAAACGGCACCGGTTTATGGCTGTGGTTAAGCGTCATTAGCACGCGCGCGCCGATGTGGGCATTAAACTCTGCACGCACCATCGCGCCCTGCGTGGGTACCACGTTCACCACCGCGTCATCGATGTCGACGTTTTGCCCCATTGAATTCGTGTCCAACGCCACGCGGTTCTGCCGATAGGTGGTGGCGTAAGGCACTACCGCATAACCTCGCCAGTCGGTTTTAATGCCGGTGGTGTTTTCCAGAGCAATACCCGCGGCACCCGGCGCTTTCACCAGAATATTGGTATCGCCCAGCGGTTGGCTGAGGGTGACGCCGTTGCGATGCACCACCACGCCGCCGCTCATACCGTAGTTACGTTGGTGATACCCGTCGCTGTAGTTGTAGCCGGCCTTCAGGTTGCCGTAGGTGCCCTGATAGCTAAGGCTGGCGTTACCGCTGTCGCCGGTTCCATGGTTGCCGTAGCTCTCCTGCACGTTGTAGCTCAGGTTGTTTTCAGCAAGCAGCGTGCCGTTGACGCCCGCCGTCTGTGAGGTTTTACCGTGACGGTCGGTACTCATGTTGTACGACGCATTCAGGGTATTTGCCGCGTGGTACACATCGGCGTTTCCGCGCCCGGATAGCCATTCGCCAATAGGTAGCGACACGTTAAAGGCATAAACCTGGTCGGCCTCGCTCTCCCCAGGCGTTCGGTCATAGTTCCAGCTCAAGCCGTAGGAAATGTCATTCCAGCTACCGTTGTAACCCACCTGGATAAGCCGGTCGGTGTCATCGGTATGCCAGTAGCTTTGTTCCGAGCCGGTGACAAAAAGCGATCCGTTATCGCCTACCGACTGCGAAATGTTGATCTGTACCTTGCCTTTCCTGGTGTAGTAGAGATTGTAAAAATCGGTCCAGTCGGGCTTATCCTGCTTGCCGTCATGGTCATCATCCTGAAAACCGTCGTCACCGGTATAGCCGTCCATATGCTGATAGGTGGTTTCATCAAGGGTATAAAAGCCCTGCGTCGAATAGCGATAGCCCAGCAGTTGGAAGTTGGTGCCGAGCGAGTTCAACGCCTTGGCGTACAGAAAACGTACGGATTGCCCTTCGTGCTGGCTGCCGTCCACCAGCGTACTGTTGGCCTGTGTGATATCCGTCGAGACCGCGCCAAAATCGCCCATATTGAGCCCGACACCCAAGGCAAACGCCCGGTAGTCAGACGATACCTGGCTGCCGCCATAGGCGGTGAAGCCCTTTGGCAACCCCCAGATGATTGTCCCCTGGGTAAAGTTGACCTCATCCTGCTGATCGTTGCTGCTGCGGTATTTCCCGGCGGTCAGCGCATATTTCACGCGCCCTTCACGCTGGAGCAACGGCACCGCCGAATACGGCACCGTGTAGCTGTTTTCGCTACCGTCTGTCTCCTGAACCGTCACCTGTAAATCACCGCTTGATGAAGTGGGATAAAGATCGTTAATGGCAAACGCCCCCGGTGACACGTAGGTCTGGTAAATGACGTAGCCGTTCTGCTTAATGGTCACTTTGGCGTTGCTACGGGCAATACCGCGCACGGTCGGCGCAAAGCCTTTCAGGCTGTCGGGCAGCATATTGTCGTCAGAGACTATCTGCGCGCCGCGAAAGCCGAGCGAATCAAACACGTCTGACGGCGTATAGCTTTCGCCGAGCGTCAACTCGGCTTTTAAAGGAATAATGGTTCGCTCGGCGTAGGTGCTGATATGCTCCCATTCATTCTGCGAATCCCCCTCGCCGTGGCTGTAGTTCCAGGTCGAATAGTCGCGCAAACGCCAGGCGCCAAGGTTCAGACCACTTTGCAGGTTCAGGTAGTAACTGTCCTGGCTGCTGGTCCCGCCGCTGTTACTGCCGGAAAAGTCATAGTTCAGGGTCATCGCGTTGATTCCCTGATCCCACTGTTCAGGCGGAATATAACCGCGCGCGCTCTGCTTCATCCCGGCCTGCGGGATGCTGACATCCAGCTTCTGGTGTTCAAAATCAAAACGCGTGCTGCCGTCCGGAATGGCGTCAAATGGCACGCACTGGTCCGCCGCAAGCGTTTTTAGCGCCGGGAAGGCGTTCTGGTTAAGCCCCATCGCTTCGAGACGCGTAAGGGTAAAACACGGCGACAGCCCGGTATCGTCCTGGCTTTTTTTATCCGCTTTAAAGTCGACATCTTCGCTGGAAATAAACTGCTGGTTGATATAAATATCAACCCGATATTTCCCCGGGGCCTGTCCATTGCTATTTTCAAAACGCGACAGGTCCGCCACCGCTGAATTATCACCGGAAAGAAACGCGGGGTTAAAATAGCTATCCGCACACGCCGTATAGGGAATAGCGCCTAGCGCCGCCGGCAAAATAAAGGTGTAGCCATACTGTCGGCTGCGCAAAATTCGCGCAATGGACCGCGTGGCATAACGAATGCGATGTGTCATTATTTCGCCGACCTGTCCCACGAATTAGTCCATCACCGCATGCTGTTTAGGCGTATTCGCGCCGTAATCATTCACCGTCTGGAAGCTGATATCACCGTGCGCCGTTGACGGCACAACGAGGCTGCTCTGCCCTAATGGCGGAACCATCGTGGCGGGAAGCGCTGCGCTGCCTTCGGTAAGCTCGACGAGCGTCACGTAATATGGCGTGGGATTTTTTATCGTCAGCTGTGAACCGGTCTGATGAAAACGCAGCTTCGCAGGCGCGTCGGCAGGCGGCATATTTAAGCCTTTCGGGCGGACAAACAGCTTGATGCGGTTCAGGACGGCAATTTGCAGCGTATTTTTATTTTGCGATTCCTTCGTGGCTGCCGGAATGGCTTTGACGTTCATCCAGTACAGGCTTTCGCGGTCTTTGGGCAATGACGCATCCTGGCCGATATACATCACCCGCAGGGTATTTTCTTTTTTCGGTTTAATCACAAACAGCGGCGGCGTCACCACAAAATCGCTGCTCTTTTTGCTATCGGCGTTTTCCACCCACGACTGAATTAAAAAGACGCCCTGGCCGTCGGTATTATTAACCGACAATGAAATTTGCTCGCTGCCCTGAGGATAAATAACCCGCGTGGCACCCAGCGCAATACCGCCGTAGTCGGCAGCCTGGGCAAGCGGCGAGAATAACGGCAGGCTGGCTAACGTCAGCGCCGTCGCCCATAAGCCGGTTCTGGAAAAAATAGACATGAGTTACCTTTTAATAAAATACGCCCGCCGCGGCGGAATAATTACATGTAAGTCAGCGTGAACCAGGTTTGTGCATCCGCTTCACCCGGAGAGACGTTTTCCGCAGTAGCCCGATATTTGGCGACAAAGTTCAGCACGTTGGTGTCATCTTTCAGCGTGGTAAAAAGCTGCGGCGATGTATTAGGGACAATCACACTCCCGCTACTATCAAAGATGCCGATACCCACATGAGCCGCGCTGCCTGCGCCGCTGGTCACCGCCAGTACGGTTGGATCGTTCTCGTCGGTCACACCGTTAAACGCCACGCCGACCTGCTGGCTAATGGTGATGTCACAGTCCTTTAGCACGATGGTGAACGGCTGCGGGTTTCCCCAGGTACCGGTGCCGCTAAACAGGCTGGATCGCACCTGCCCCATGTCCACCGTCTGGGCTTCGCTATTGGTATCCACCGCACAGGCGGCTTCCACCACCGCGCCGGTAAAATGCACGTCGCCGCCGGGTACGGTCACCACATGGTGATTACCCGCCCAGGCGAGCGGTATCAGGGCATTCAGCAACAGCGCCAGACCCGGTTGCGATAGCTTCATCCCTACTCCTCTTCACAAAATTGCCGTCCGTGGCTTAAGCCATTCCTGAAAAGTTACTGGTAGGTAACGTTAAAGGTCGCCGTCGCGTCGACGTTACCAGCGGTCAGCGTACTGGAGGTGCTGACGTAGTCCGCAGAGAAGCTCATGACGTTATCACCGTCGATAAGCGTGGCGGCTTTAGACTCCTTGCCCAGATCCAGCGCCGTACCGTCGGTGTCATAAATCTGCACGCCAACCCCCTGCGCCCCGCCCGCACCGGCCATGTTGTCCAGTACACCGGCGCTACCTTCTGCCGCCGCGCCGTTAAAGGTCACCGTTGCCTCGGTAGATACACTGGTGTCGCAGTCGGTCAGCGTGATGCTGAACGGGGTTTTCTGGTTTGCCGCCGTGCCCGCCACCGGTTGATCACCGAAAGCCGCCAGACGAACCTGACCCATATCAACGGTTTTGTTGACGGAGTCTTGCGAAACGGCACAGGCTGCGTTAACCACCGAGCCGGTAAAGTGAACGGAGCCCCCGGTCACGGTCGTTGGCCCCGTTGCATCGCTAGAACCGCCCATTGCCATTGCAGACGTCCCTACCATCATTAATGCCAGCGTCAGTCCTTTAACCGTAAAATTTTTCATTCTCATTGCCTTTGGGTTGTAAAATTAATATTTCCCTGATGTTTAAGACAAAATACGGGAACGTTCCCATTTAATAAATTAAATAGTCCGCAAAGTAATTATTGAGTTGGATAATTTTTCTCGCAGCAATCGCTACAAATAATATTCTGTCATCAGATAATCCTCATCCGACGGCGCAGATTATCCACAATACGATTAATGTTTTACAACGCCGTTTTTATCCGATAGTGGACAGTTACTTTTTCCTTCGTTGGTGCTTCATTCGAAGCATGCAACATAACCATTTGTTTTAAATGAAAATAACAAAACAAAAATTGTTAAATTTACGTGTCATTACCACCTTGGTGGTATTGATGCAATGAAATGGAATAGCGTTTCAGCGGTAGATAATATTTATTTTTTATGCCCCCAAAATAAACCTCAAGGGTACAAAATAACAGTAAATAAAAATGCACTTTTTATTTATAAAAATGTCGGTAATGACTCCAACTTACTGATAGTGTTTTATGTTCAGATAATGCCCGATGACCTTGTCATGCAGCTCCACCGATTTTGAGAACGACAGCGACTTCCGTCCCAGCCGTGCCAGGTGCT
>NZ_CABTJS010000144.1:0-20895 GCF_902485085.1 uncultured Kluyvera sp. | reverse complement strand
AGCTTCCTGGGTAACTGGGGCTTCTCCATCATCGTTATCACCTTTATCGTTCGTGGCATCATGTACCCGCTGACCAAAGCGCAGTACACCTCCATGGCGAAGATGCGTATGCTGCAGCCTAAGATTCAGGCGATGCGTGAACGTCTGGGCGATGACAAACAGCGTCAAAGCCAGGAAATGATGGCCCTGTATAAAGCGGAAAAAGTTAACCCACTGGGTGGCTGCTTCCCGCTGATTATTCAGATGCCAATCTTCCTTGCGCTGTACTACATGCTGAGCGCCTCGGTTGAACTGCGTCATGCGCCGTTTATCCTGTGGATCCACGACCTGTCTGCACAAGACCCGTACTACATCCTGCCGATCATCATGGGCGCGACGATGTTCTTCATTCAGAAGATGTCTCCGACCACCGTGACCGACCCGATGCAGCAGAAGATCATGACCTTTATGCCGGTCATCTTCACGGTGTTCTTCCTGTGGTTCCCGTCTGGTCTGGTGGTGTACTACATCGTCAGCAACCTGGTAACCATCATTCAGCAGCAGCTGATTTACCGTGGTCTGGAAAAACGTGGCCTGCATAGCCGCGAGAAGAAAAAATCCTGATTCGGTTGAGCACGAGCTAAAATGGAAGGCGGTCGAATGACCGCCTTTTTTATTGCGACACAGTAGAGACAAACCATGAGCCAAAACGACACTATCGTCGCCCAGGCAACCCCACCGGGACGCGGTGGTGTGGGCATTCTGCGCATCTCCGGCCTGAAGGCGAGAGATGTCGCGCAGGCGGTGCTGGGCAAGCTGCCTAAGCCACGCTACGCCGATTATCTGCCGTTCAAAGACAGCGACGGCAGCGCGCTGGATCAGGGCATTGCGCTGTGGTTCCCGGGCCCGAACTCGTTCACCGGCGAAGATGTGCTGGAGCTTCAGGGCCACGGCGGCCCGGTTATCCTCGATCTGCTGCTGAAACGTATTCTGACGTTGCCGGGCGTACGTATTGCCAACCCCGGTGAGTTTTCCGAGCGCGCGTTTTTAAACGATAAGCTCGATCTGGCACAGGCAGAAGCCATTGCCGACCTCATCGACGCCAGCTCCGAGCAGGCGGCACGTTCGGCGCTGAACTCGCTGCAGGGTGCCTTCTCGGCGCGCGTTAACCACCTTGTGGAAGCACTTACTCACCTGCGCATCTACGTGGAAGCGGCCATCGACTTCCCGGACGAGGAAATCGACTTTCTCTCTGACGGTAAAATCGAAGCGCAGCTGAACAACGTCATTGGCGATCTCGATGCCGTTCGCGCCGAAGCGCGTCAGGGCAGCCTGCTGCGTGAAGGGATGAAGGTGGTGATTGCCGGTCGCCCGAACGCCGGGAAATCGAGCCTGCTGAACGCCCTGGCGGGCCGTGAAGCGGCTATCGTCACGGACATCGCGGGCACCACCCGCGACGTGCTGCGCGAGCATATTCACATCGACGGTATGCCGCTGCATATCATCGATACCGCCGGTCTGCGCGACGCCAACGATGAAGTTGAACGTATCGGCATCGAGCGAGCCTGGCAGGAAATTGAGCAGGCCGACCGCGTGCTGTTTATGGTTGACGGCACCACCACCGATGCGACCGATCCCGCCGATATCTGGCCGGACTTTATCGCCCGTCTGCCGGCAAACCTGCCGATCACCGTGGTGCGTAACAAAGCCGATATTACCGGCGAGACGCTGGGGCTGAGCGAAGTAAATGACCACTCACTTGTGCGCCTCTCCGCGCGCACCGGCGAAGGTGTCGAGGTGCTGCGTAACCATCTCAAACAGAGCATGGGCTTTGAAAACAATATAGAAGGTGGCTTCCTGGCGCGCCGTCGTCACCTTCAGGCGCTTTCCGATGCCGCCGAGCATCTCCAACAGGGTAAAGCCCAGCTGCTTGGTGCCTGGGCCGGGGAGCTGCTGGCAGAAGAGCTGCGCCTGGCACAGCAGAGCCTGAGTGAGATAACCGGTGAGTTTACCTCCGACGATCTACTCGGTAGGATTTTCTCCAGCTTCTGTATTGGTAAGTAAGCTATCAAACCAGAATTAACATATTGTTAATTCTGGTTTTCTTTTCTCTCGTGCCGCACTAATCCCTCACCTGCGGCTAAACTGGTTAACAGTCCTCTTTTCTTGTTAAACAGGCCACCGCCATGACAACTGAATACACACTGATTGAAACCACTACATCTGCTGAAGACTTCTGCCGCCTGCGCAAAATAGCTGGCTTGTCTGCTCGCCCGCTTGCGGCGGCCGAAATCGGCCTGCCACGTAGCTGCTACGGCGTTCATATCCTTTGGCAGGGCACACCAGTTGGCATGGGGAGGATCGTCGGCGACGGTGCGCTGAATTTTGAAATCGTCGATATCGCCGACGTTCCGGAGCTGTACGCCAAATTCGGCTTCGAATCCGTACGCCCGGAAAGCGAAGGCATGGCGAGGGTCTGGAAGTAAGTTTCCTTGCAGGAAATCACTGTTGTCCAAATGGCAACTCGTGTCATCTCATACACCCCAGTATGCTGAGCGCCACATTTCTCGTGAGGTCGCCATGACACGCTTTCTCGTCTGCTGTTTTGCCCTGGTTTTACTCTATCCCGCCGGTATTGATATGTACCTGGTGGGATTGCCCCGCATCGCCGCTGATTTACAGGCCAGCGAAGCACAGCTGCACATCGCGTTTTCGGTCTATCTGGCCGGGATGGCAACCGCCATGCTATTCGCCGGAAAAGTGGCAGACCAATCGGGTCGCAAGCCGGTGGCCATTGTCGGGGCGCTGATCTACATCGTCGCTTCTGCTATCTGTTCGCTGGCGGAGAGCGGCACGCCCTTCCTGGTCGGCCGATTTATTCAAGGCGTGGGGGCTGGCTGCTGTTACGTGGTGGCCTTCGCAATCCTGCGTGATACGCTCGACGATCGTCTCCGAGCCAAGGTACTATCGCTGCTTAATGGCATCACCTGTATCGTGCCGGTGCTCGCACCGGTGATGGGGCATCTGATTATGCTCAAATACCCGTGGCAGAGCCTGTTCTACACGATGATCGGTATGGGCATCGTGGTCTGCCTGCTGTCGGTATTTGTGCTGCGAGAATCACGCCCGGCGACGATTCCTGCCTCGGCAGGCTATACGTCGGGAGCAGAGTCGCTGGTTAACCGCTTTTTCCTCAGCCGCCTGGCAATCACCACGCTGAGCGTATCGGTGATCCTCACCTTTGTGAACACCTCACCGGTGCTGCTGATGGAAGTGATGGGCTTCGACCGTGGTGAATACGCCACGACCATGGCGATGACCGCAGGCGTCAGCATGGCGGTGTCATTCTCGACCCCATTTGCCCTGAGCCTGTTTAAACCGCGTACCCTGATGCTGGCGTCACAGGTACTGTTCCTGGCGGCAGGCATTGTACTGACGCTTGCAGGCACGCATACCGTGACGCTCTTTGGGCTCACCTTAATCTGCGCAGGCTTCTCGGTTGGCTTTGGCGTTGCCATGAGTCAGGCGCTGGGGCCGTTTACGCTACGGGCCGGCGTTGCCAGTTCAGCGCTGGGTATTGCTCAGGTTTGCGGGTCGTCGCTATGGATATGGCTGTCGGCTATCCTCGGTCTCGATGCGTTGAATATGCTGATCGGGATTCTGATTGGCTGTAGCATAGTGAGCATCATGCTGATTATCTCAGTTGCTCCTAACCGGTCTGCGCCAACACATGAAGAAGTCCCTCACCAGTCTCGATCTTAACTTACTGCTCTGCCTGCAACTTTTGATGCAGGAGCGTAGCGTCACCAAAACCGCCAAACGGATGAACGTCACGCCGTCGGCGGTCAGTAAGTCGCTGTCGAAGCTGCGCGCCTGGTTTGACGATCCCTTGTTTGTGAATACCCCGCTAGGGCTAACGCCAACGCCGCTGATGGTTAGCATGGAGCAAAGTCTGGCCGAGTGGATGCAGATGGGGAATCAACTGCTGGATAAGCCGCATCACGAAACGCCGCGCGGGCTGAAGTTCGATCTGGTTGCCGAGACACCGCTAGTCATGATCATGTTCAACGAACTCTCCAGCCAGATCTACCAACGCTATCCCCAAGCGACCATCAAAGTGCGTAATTGGGATTATGATTCGCTGGATGCGATTATTCGCGGCGAGGTCGACATTGGCTTCACCGGACGCGAAAGCCACCCTCGCTCACGCGAGCTGCTGAGCCTGCTGCCGCTGTCGATAGACTACGAGGTACTCTTTACCGACCTGCCCTGGGTTTGGCTGCGTGAAGACCATCCAGCGCTTCAGGAAGAGTGGAATCTGGAAACGTTCTTGCGCTACCCGCATATCAGCATCTGTTGGGAGCAGAGCGATACCTGGGCGCTGGACGACGTGTTACAGGAGGTGGGGCGCGAGCGCCATATCGCCTTAAGCCTACCTGGATTTGAACAGTCGCTATTTATGGCCGCCCAGCCAGACCACCAGATGATTGCGACTGCGCCACGTTATTGCCAGCACTACAACCAGCTGCATAATCTGCCATTAGTCGCTCGCCCTCTGCCGTTCGATGCCGTTCAACGGGAAAAACTGCAGGTGCCGTTTACCCTTCTCTGGCATAAACGAAATAGTCACAACCCGAAAATTATTTGGCTCCGTGATACCCTCAAAGCCTTATACCTCACTGTTTCCTGATTCATTATTCGTAAAAATAATTCGTTTCAGTTAAGGCGAAGTGTAAAAGTCTCGTAATACCCCTTTTCAATCGCATTTTTAGGCAGTAAAACCTGATCATAACTGACGTAAATGTTAATCTCGTCATATCCACAGTCCATTAATCACGGAGCGAAAAATGGCGACGCATTTTGCAAGAGGGATCCTTAAGGACGGACATCTACTATCGGTCAGGCTCTCATCCACCAGCCATAATATCGCACGCCAATTGCCGGCCCATCGACGGACCCGCTACCTGGCTTCCCGCGCGCTGCTGGCGGAATTGCTGTTTATGCTGTACGGCATCAGCGAACTGCCTGAAATCGAGACTCAGGAAGAAGGTAAACCGTACTTTAAGGACAGCCATCTGCCTGATTTTTCTATCGCTTATGCGGGCAACATCGTCGGCGTTGCTCTGACTACCGAAGGCCAGTGCGGCCTCGATATGGAACTGCTGCGCACGCTGCGCAATACGCCGCAGGCCACGATGATGGAAAGCTACCGCTTTACCAGTAATGAGAATCTGTGGATCAACAACCAGAACGATCCACATGAAGCGCGCGCGCAGCTCATCACGCTGCGTCAGAGCGTCCTCAAGCTGTCAGGTGACGTTCACCACGACTCCCCGCAAACACTCCAGCTCCTGCCAGGCTCAGGCCGTCTGCGCTCGGCATTAACCGACCAGCTCGAGGTTATCTGCGATGCGGAGGATGTACTGGTCTGGTCGCTGGCGGCTTCACCGTCTATCGACAAACTAAAGGTTTGGGAGTTTGATGGTAAGTACGGCTGGCGTAGCCTGCCTGATGCCCAGACCCGGGCCAATGAACCTTCGGCACGCCTGATGAGATTCACCAGCCTACCGGCGGAGAAAGCGCTTATACTCAACTGATTCGGCTGGATTTCAGCCGCCAAGATGGAAAGGAGTAGTCATGTCTGAAACGTTGAACGTTGTTACGTTACTGGGAAGCCTGCGCAAAGGCTCATTCAACGGTATGGTCGCTCGTACCCTGCCTAAAATTGCCCCGGCGGGTATGAACGTTTCCGCCCTGCCGTCCATCGGCGATATCCCACTGTATGACGCAGACCTCCAGCAGGAAGACGGTTTCCCGCAGAGCGTCGAAGCGCTAGCAGAACAAATTCGTCAGGCTGATGGCGTGGTCATCGTAACACCGGAGTACAACTATTCTGTGCCGGGTGGCCTGAAGAACGCCATCGACTGGCTTTCTCGCCTGCCGGATCAGCCACTTTCCGGCAAACCGGTACTGATTCAGACCAGCTCCATGGGCGCGATTGGCGGCGCACGCTGCCAGTACCATCTGCGTCAGATTCTGGTGTTCCTGGATGCGATGGTGATGAACAAGCCGGAGTTTATGGGTGGTGTGATTCAGAATAAAGTCGACCCGCAATTGGGTGAAGTGATTGAACAAGGGACGTTGGATCATTTGACCGGTCAGTTGACCGCATTTGGCGAGTATATTCAGCGCGTTAAAGCATAATCCTTGATACCCTCACCCCGACGGGGTGAGGGTCATTTCCATCAATGTGCGTCAATAAACACAATCTTCAGGATAAACAGCAGTGCGACAACAATCACGCACGGGCTGAGGTCGCGGAAGCGGCCGGTACCAATCTTCATCACCAGGTAAGAGATAAAGCCCAGCGCGATACCTTCAGTGATTGAGAAGCTGAACGGCATCATCACGGCGGTAATAAACGCAGGAACGGCTTCGGTCAGATCATCCCACTTCACGCGAGACAGGCTGGATGTCATCAGGACACCCACGTAAATCAGCGCACCCGCAGCCGCGTAGCCCGGCACCATACCCGCCAGCGGCGACAGGAAGATAACCAGCAGGAACAGCAGACCGACGACGACCGCCGTCAGACCGGTACGACCGCCTACGGACACACCGGAGGAGGATTCGATATACGCGGTAACGGAAGAGGTACCGATAAAAGAGCCCGCAACCGAGGAGACGCTATCCACGAACAGCGCCTGCTTCATGCGTGGGAACTTGCCTTTCGCATCGGCCAGGCCGGCTTTATCGGTCACGCCAATCAGCGTACCGGAGGAGTCAAACAGGTTTACCAGCATGAAGGAGAAGATAACTCCAGCCAGACCCAGGTTGAAGGAGCCTGCAAGGTCAACGTGGCCGACCACGGTGGTAATGCTCGGCGGCGCCGAAACGATGCCGCTATAGTGCACATCACCCAGCATCCAGCCCAGCAGCGTAGTCACCACGATAGAGACCAGCACCGCCGCGTGAATGTTGCGGGAGGCCAGAATCGCAATGATAAAGAAGCCCAGCACGCCCAGCAGTACGCTGTGAGAGGTCAGATTACCGATAGAAACCAGCGTGTCCTGGTTCGCGACGATAACGCCCGCGTTTTTCAGGCCCATCATGCCGATGAACAGCCCGATACCGCTGGTGATACCCACACGCAGGCTCACCGGGATATTGGCAATCATCCAGTAACGCACGCGGAAAATCGTCAACAGCAGCAGACCGATAGCGCCCCAGAAGATGGCACCCATACCTACCTGCCACGGCAAGCCCATCGCCTGCACCACCACGAACGCGAAGAATGCGTTCAGGCCCATTGCCGGTGCCAGTGCTACCGGCAGGTTGGCGAATACGCCCATCAGGATACTGCCCAGCGCCGCAATCAGGCAGGTGGTAACGAACACCGCGCTGGTGTCCATGCCAGCAACGCCAAGAATTTGCGGGTTAACGAAAACGATGTAGACCATCGTCAGGAAGGTCGTGAAACCGGCGATCACTTCGGTACGTGCCGTCGTGCCGTGCTCGCGCAGCTTAAACACGCGCTCCAGTATCCCCTGACCGGAAGCCGGGGTGGTGTGTTGTTGACTCATTATTAATTTCCGCAGACATGGAAGGAAAATTCGTCGCTATCCTATACCAAAATGCGACAATAGGCGCGGTTGTGAGATACTTTTTTTCATTGATTTTGCTTATACGGCAACGATTGCGTCTCCCAATTCGGCATTACGTAAACGTTAAACTTGTTAAAAAGGAAATGACATGTCCGGAGTTGAAGCGGTTTTTTTTGACTGTGACGGTACGCTGGTCGACAGCGAAGTGATCTGTTCACGGGCCTACGTCCATATGTTTAAAACATTTGGCATCACGCTCGATCTGGAAGAGATTTTTAAACGTTTCAAGGGCGTAAAGCTCTACGAGATTATCGACATCATCAACGATGAGCACGGTACTCAGTTAGAAAAAGCTGAGCTAGAACCGGTTTACCGCGCCGAGGTCGCACGCCTGTTCGACACCGAGCTGGAAGTGATCGCCGGGGCGAATGCGCTGCTCGACGCAGTTAGCGTGCCGATGTGCGTCGTATCGAACGGCCCGGTCAGCAAAATGCAGCATTCGCTGGGCAAGCTGGGGATGTTGCATCATTTCCCGGAGAAGCTGTTCAGCGGCTACGACATCCAGCGCTGGAAGCCTGACCCGGCGCTGATGCACCATGCGGCAAAAGCGATGAACGTGGATGTGGAGAAGTGTATTCTGGTGGATGACTCTACCGCTGGCGCACAGTCGGGGATTGATGCGGGTATGGAGGTGTTCTATTTCTGCGCCGACCCGCACAACAAACCGATTAACCATCCAAAGGTGACGACGTTTACCGATCTCGCGGAACTGCCTGCGCTGTGGAAAGCGCGCGGGTGGGATATTACGCAATAACGCCTGATGGCGCGAAGCTTATCGGGCCGACAACCTTAGCCCGCCTGAGCGCAGCAACGATAGAGAACAAAAAACCTGCCGAGGCAGGTTTTTTTAACGCGTTTTAAGCGATCACTCTTTCGGGTCTTTTCCCGCCAGCAGCTTATCCAGCTCATCACCGCCCACGTGACGGAAGTCTTGCCCCTTCACGAAGTAGAAGATGTATTCGCAGATATTCTGGCAGCGGTCGCCGATACGCTCGATAGAGCGTGCACAGAACAGCGCAGTCAGCACGCTTGGAATAGTGCGCGAGTCTTCCATCATGTAGGTCATCAGCTGACGCACGATGCCTTCATATTCCTGGTCAACTTTCTTATCTTCACGATAAATACGCACCGCTTCGTCGAGATCCATACGCGCGAACGCATCCAGCACGTCATGCAGCATCTGCACGGTGTGGCGGCCCAATGACTCCAGACTGACCAGCAACGGCTGGTGCTGTTGGGAGAATTTCTCCAGCGCAGTACGGCAGATTTTATCCGCGACGTCACCAATACGTTCCAGCTCGGCGATGGTTTTGATAATCGCCATCACCAGACGCAGGTCGCTCGCCGTTGGCTGGCGCTTGGCGATGATGCGCACGCAGGCTTCATCAATCGCCACTTCCATCATGTTGACGTGCTTATCGCCGTCGATGACGCGCTTCGCCAGTTCGCTATCCTGGTTGTGCATGGCGGTAATCGCATCAGAAAGCTGCTGCTCTACCATGCCGCCCATGGTCATCACCTGGGTGCGGATGCTTTCCAGTTCTGCGTTGAACTGGCCGGAAATATGTTTATTAAGGTTTAAATTATCCACAGTTCTCTCCCGATCAACCGTAGCGGCCAGTAATGTAATCTTCAGTTTGTTTCTTCGCAGGCTTGGTGAACAGATCGTCCGTGTTACTGAACTCAATCAACTCGCCCAGGTACATAAATGCCGTGTGATCGGAGCAACGTGCAGCCTGCTGCATGTTGTGGGTCACGATAACTACGGTGTAGTCCTCTTTCAGCTCGGTGATAAGCTCCTCGATACGCCCGGTAGAGATCGGGTCAAGGGCTGAACACGGCTCATCCAGCAGTAGAACTTCCGGGCGAATCGCGATACCGCGCGCGATGCACAGACGCTGCTGCTGACCACCGGAGAGAGAGTACCCGCTCTGGTGCAGTTTATCCTTGGTTTCGTTCCATAATGCGGCCTTGGTCAAAGCCCACTGCACGCGTTCGTCCATGTCGGTACGCGACAGCTTTTCAAACAGGCGCACGCCGAAGGCGATGTTGTCGTAGATAGACATCGGGAACGGCGTTGGCTTCTGGAACACCATACCCACTTTGGCACGCAGCAGGGCGATATCCTGGGTATTAGTGAGAATATTGTCGCCATCCAGCAGAATTTCACCTTCCGCGCGCTGCTCTGGGTACAGTTCAAACATTTTGTTGAAGGTACGCAGCAGCGTTGACTTCCCGCAGCCTGACGGGCCGATAAACGCTGTCACCTGGTTTTTGGCAATATCCAGGTTGATGTTCTTCAGGGCATGGAATTTGCCGTAGTAGAAGTTCAGGTCACGTACTGAAATTTTACCCGGAGTTGTGTTCACCATACTCATCTCAATCTCTTCCTCATCCAGCGCCGCCGTCGTTGGCCGCGCCGTAAAAAATTAACCGTGTTTCTTCTTCGCGAAAATAACGCGCGCCAGAATGTTCAGCAGCAGTACGCACAGAGTGATAATCAACACCCCGGCCCAGGCCAGTTGCTGCCACTCAGCAAACGGGCTCATCGCAAATTTAAAGATGGTCACCGGCAGGTTGGCGATGGGCTGCATCATGTCGGTGCTCCAGAACTGGTTGGAGAGCGCGGTAAACAGCAGCGGAGCCGTTTCACCAGCAATACGCGCAATAGCCAGCAGGATACCGGTCATAATCCCGGAGATAGACGCTTTCAGCGTAATCGCGGAGATCATTCGCCATTTCGGCGTGCCCAGCGCGTAGGCTGCTTCACGCAGGCTATCCGGCACCAGTTTGAGCATATTCTCGGTAGTACGAATAACGATAGGCACCTGCAGCAGCGCCAGCGCAATCACGCCCGCCCAGCCGGAGAAGTGCTGCATCTGCGCCACCACGATGGTGTAAACGAACAGACCGACCACGATGGATGGCGCGGAAAGCAAAATATCGTTAATAAAACGGATAACTTCAGCAAGCCAGGACTTGCGGCCATACTCCGCCAGATAGATGCCCGCCATAATACCCAGTGGGGTACCAATAACGGTCGACCACAGGATCAGCAGGCCGCTGCCCGCCAGGGCGTTAGCCAGACCACCGCCCGCGGTGTTTGGCGGCGGGGTCATTTCGGTAAACAGCGCCAGCGACATACCGTCGATGCCGCGAGTCACGGTGGACATCAGGATCCACACCAGCCAGAACAGGCCGAAGATCATGGTGGCCATTGAGAGCGTCAGCGCAATGCGGTTTTTCATGCGTCGACGCGCCTGCATCTTGCGGCGAGACTCAGCCAGCGCGGCGGTGCTTTGCATTTCCAGCGTCGTCATTAGCGTGCCCCCTCATTCTTCGCCAGGCGCATAATCATGAACTTCGATGCCGCCAGCACGATAAAGGTAATCGCAAACAGGATAAGCCCCAGTTCCATCAACGCGGAGACATGCAGACCAGATTCCGCTTCAGCGAATTCATTCGCCAACGCGGAGGTAATACTGTTGCCCGGCATATACAGCGAAACGCTGTCGAGCTGGTAGGTGTTACCGATGATAAAGGTCACCGCCATGGTTTCACCCAGCGCACGGCCCAGGCCGAGCATGACGCCGCCTATCACCCCGTTTTTGGTAAACGGCAGCACTATACGCCAGATAACTTCCCAGGTGGTGCAGCCGATGCCGTAGGCCGACTCTTTCATCATCACCGGGGTTTGTTCGAACACATCACGCATAACGGCGGAGATATACGGGATTATCATGATGGCGAGGATAACCCCTGCCGCCAGGATACCGATACCAAACGCCGGGCCGGAGAACAACGCACCGACAAACGGGATGTTAGAAAGGATATTGCCGACTGGCTCCTGGAAGTAGGTCGCGAACAGCGGAGCAAAGATAAACAGGCCCCACATACCGTAAACAATGCTGGGAATGGCCGCCAGCAGTTCAATCGCGATACCTAACGGGCGTTTCAGCCAGTTGGGTGCCAGTTCAGTCAGGAAGAGTGCGATACCGAAGCTCACCGGAACGGCGATCAGCAGCGCGATAAAGGAGGTCACGAGCGTACCGTAAATCGGTACCAGCGCACCGAAGACATCGTTAGGCGCATCCCACTCTTTGGTCCATAGGAAGGCGAAGCCGAACTTCTCCATACTTGGCCATGAAGAGATGATAAGAGAGACGATAATCCCGCCCAACATCAATAGCACAATCAGCGCAGCCAGTCTTACCAGCGCGCTGAATATCATGTCACCCTTTTTACCCGGTGGGTTAAAAGCAGGCTTAGTTGCAGCCATAAATCACTCTTTCCAGTTTAAAATCCGCCACGACGTTTACTAGTTGCCCGGCGTTTCCGCCGGGCTACCGTAATCAGTACAGCGCTTTACCGCTGCTGTCTTTTACGTTGGTTTTCCATGCAGCACGAACCTGCTCAACCACGCTCTGAGGCAGAGTGGCGTAATCAAGCTCGTTCGCTTGTTTGCCGCCGTTTTTATACGCCCAGTCAAAGAACTTCAGCACTTCAGCACCCTGCTCAGGTTTCTGTTGCTGTTTATGAACCAGGATGAAGGTGGTAGAGGTAATCGGCCACGCGTTGTCACCTTTCTGGTTAGTCAGGTCCTGCGCGAAGGATTTGCTCCAGTCAACGCCTTTAGCGGCGTTAGCAAAGTTGTCTTCAGTCGGGCTAACCGGCTTGCCATCGGCAGAAACCAGTTTGGTGTAAGCCAGGTTGTTCTGCTTAGCGTAAGCATATTCAACATAGCCGATGGAACCTGGCAGACGCTGTACGAATGCCGCGATACCGTCGTTACCTTTACCACCCAGACCAGTCGGCCAGTTTACAGTAGAGCCTGCGCCGATTTTGGATTTCCACTCTTCGTTCACTTTGGACAGGTAGCTGGTGAACACGAAGGAGGTACCGGAACCATCAGCACGACGCACAACGGCGATGTTCTGAGAAGGCAGCTTAACGCCTGGGTTCAGTTTGGTGATGGCTTCGTCATCCCACTTCTTGATTTTACCCAGGTAGATGTCACCCAGGGTTTTACCGTCAAGCACCAGCTCGCCGGATTTCAGGCCAGGGATGTTAACAGCCAGAACGACACCGCCGATAACGGTCGGGAACTGGAACAGGCCTTCCTGAGCCAGTTTCTCGTCAGACAGCGGAGCATCGGATGCGCCGAAATCAACGGTGTTAGCGGTAATTTGTTTTACGCCACCGGAGGAGCCGATACCCTGGTAGTTTACTTTGCTACCGGTCTCTTTCTGATAGGTATCTGCCCATTTGGCATACACTGGCGCCGGGAAGGTTGCACCAGCACCCGTCAGGCTTGCTGCAGCTCCAGCTGCGAAAGCGCTCATCGATAAGGTCGCGGCGACAACAGTTGCGACAGTGGTACGCATAACTTTCATAATGTCTCCTGCAAGAATCCGTAAATGATTGTTTAGTGGCTACGAGGAGCAAAATAGGACAATCAGGTGACAGTTATATGTAAGGTTTATTACAGTTTAATGACAACGAAAACCATGCGAAAAATAATATTATTAAATAATTATAAATCAGTTGGTTACAAAAATAATTTACAATGAAATTACGGCAAAATTTTCTTTTTATGACAGCCCAAAAGTCATGGTTTATGACAGCTTCTAGCGATAAAAAAATCCGGCTGTGCCTAAAGCAGAGCCGGATCGTTTTAACTAAACGAACTTATTCGACGGTAACCGACTTCGCCAGGTTACGCGGCTGATCCACATCGGTGCCTTTAATCAGCGCCACGTGGTAAGCCAGCAGCTGTAGCGGCACGGTGTAGAAAATAGGTGCAATCACCTCTTCCACATGCGGCATCTCGATGATGTGCATATTGTCGCTGTTGCTGAACGCCGCATCTTTGTCGGCAAACACGTACAGCTCACCGCCGCGCGCGCGCACCTCTTCAATGTTGGATTTCAGTTTTTCCAGCAGTTCGTTATTTGGCGCAACCACGATAACCGGCATGTCCGCGTCGATAAGCGCCAGCGGGCCGTGTTTCAGCTCGCCTGCGGCATACGCTTCCGCGTGAATGTAGGAGATCTCTTTGAGCTTCAGCGCACCTTCTAGCGCGATCGGATACTGATCGCCACGTCCCAGGAACAGCGCGTGATGCTTGTCGGAGAAATCTTCTGCAAGCAGCTCAATGCGTTTGTCCTGCGACAGCATCTGCTCAATGCGGCTTGGCAGCGCCTGCAGCGCATGAACAATCTCATGCTCGACGGAGGCATCCGCCCCTTTCAGGCGCGCCATCTTCGCCACCAGCATCAACAGTACCGTCAGCTGAGTGGTAAACGCTTTGGTGGACGCCACGCCAATTTCCGCCCCGGCATTGGTCATAATCGCCAGATCGGACTCACGCACCAGCGATGAGCCAGCAACGTTACAAATCGCCAATGAGCCCAAATAACCCAGCTCTTTGGTGAGGCGCAGGCCTGCCAGCGTGTCGGCTGTTTCGCCAGACTGCGACAGGGTGATGACCAGGCTGTTCGGGCGAACGGCCGATTTGCGATAGCGGAATTCCGAGGCGATTTCGACGTCGCACGGCATGCCGGCCAGTGATTCAAACCAGTAGCGTGCGACCATCCCGGAGTTATAGGACGTGCCGCAGGCGATAATCTGGATATGCTCAACGCGAGAAAGCAGCGCGTCGGCCTGTGGGCCCAGCTCGCTGAGATCCACTTCGCCGTGGCTAATACGCCCGGTTAAGGTGTTTTTGATGGCGTTAGGCTGTTCGTAGATCTCTTTCTGCATGTAGTGGCGATAGATACCTTTATCGCCCGCATCGTATTGCAGGTTAGATTCGATTTCCTGACGCTTCACGCTGGCACCGGATTTGTCGAAGACCGCGACCGAACGGCGCGTCACTTCAGCGATATCGCCCTCTTCCAGGAAGATAAAGCGACGGGTGACCGGCAGCAGCGCCAGTTGATCAGAAGCGATAAAGTTCTCGCCCATGCCGAGGCCGATAACCAGCGGGCTACCAGAGCGCGCAGCCAGCAGCGTGCTTGGGTCGCGGGAGTCCATGATTACCGTGCCGTAGGCACCGCGAAGTTGCGGGATAGCGCGTAGTACCGCTTCACGCAGCGTACCGCCCTGTTCCATCTCCCAGTGCACCAGGTGAGCGATCACCTCGGTATCGGTCGCTGAAACAAAAACATAGCCACGCGCTTGCAGCATTTCGCGCAGCGGTTCGTGGTTTTCGATGATGCCGTTATGCACCACCGCAATGTGGTCAGAAACATGCGGATGCGCGTTGCCTTCCGACGGTTCGCCGTGGGTTGCCCAACGGGTATGAGCAATACCGGTGCCGCCCACCAGCGGATGTTCTTCCGCGGCTTGTGACAGCATCTGGACTTTCCCCAGACGACGCAGACGGGTCATATGACCTTCGGCGTCCACCACGGCCAGACCCGCAGAGTCATAACCACGGTATTCCAGGCGACGGAGACCTTCGAGAAGGATTTCAGCTACATCACGTTGCGCGACTGCGCCAACAATTCCACACATAGTTTTCTATTCCGATTTTGGCATTATGCCATGCGTTGTCGGTCAACCTGTTGCCCGTATTCCGGGCGCCCCGAGCCTTGTAGAGAGTGGGGTTATTTTTATAGGTACTGCTTTTGGGCGGGAGATTATGTTATCTCCTCACCCCTGTCTGCCTGATGGCGGCTACGCCTTATCAGGCCTACAAAAAACTACTTTTTCTTCACCGGGCGCTGCCAGCCTTGCTTGTGTACCTGCGGTACGCGGCTCAGCACCAGTTCGTTATCAGCAACGTCGCGGGTCACGGTAGTGCCAGCCGCGATGGTCACGCCTTTACCAATGGTGACCGGCGCCACCAGCTGGCTGTCGGAACCGACAAAGACGTCGTCGCCAATAATCGTTTTAAACTTATTGGCGCCATCATAGTTGCAGGTAATGGTACCCGCACCGATGTTCACGTTGTCGCCAATTTCCGCGTCGCCAAGGTAGGTCAGGTGACCAGCTTTCGAGCCTTTACCCAGACGCGCTTTTTTCATTTCGACGAAGTTACCCACGTGCGCACCTTCCAGCAGCTCAGCGCCTGGACGCAGACGGGCAAACGGGCCGATGGTGCAAGCGGCTTCCAGATGAGCATCTTCCACCACGCTGTACGCGCTGATTTCACAGTCGTCGCCGATGGTAGCGTTTTTAATCACGCAGCCTGCACCAATTTTGACGCGATGGCCCAGCACCACGTTGCCTTCAAGGATAACGTTAGTATCAATTTCGACATCACGCCCGTGAGACAGAGTGCCACGCAGGTCAAAGCGCGCCGGGTCACGCAGCATCACGCCAGCCAGCAGCAGTTTTTCTGCCTGCTCGGACTGATAAATACGCTCAAGACGGGAAAGCTGCAGGCGGTTATTGACGCCGTCAGTTTCGCTGATACGTGCCGGGTGAACCGCGGCAATTTCACGGCCTTCGTGGTATGCCATGGCGATAATATCGGTGATATAAAACTCGCCCTGTGCATTGTTGTTGTTCAGTTTCGCCAGCCAGCGCTTCAGGTCCGCGCCGTTAGCAATCAGGATACCGGTGTTGATCTCCTGAATCTGAAGCTGTGCGTCGGTGGCATCTTTGTGTTCGACGATGCCGGTCACTTTGCCGTTTTCACGAGTAATGCGGCCATAGCCGCTCGGATCGTCCAGCACCACCGTCAGCAGGCCAATTCCGCCCTGCGGCTTGGCTTTGCGCAGGCGTTGCAGCGTCTCA
Organism: uncultured Kluyvera sp.; assembly: GCF_902485085.1. Classification (NCBI taxonomy): domain Bacteria; kingdom Pseudomonadati; phylum Pseudomonadota; class Gammaproteobacteria; order Enterobacterales; family Enterobacteriaceae; genus Kluyvera; species uncultured Kluyvera sp. The sequence continues at coordinate 4,507 of NZ_CABTJS010000144.1, read as the reverse complement.
ACGGAGATCAGCGGCACGTCGCCGTAGAGCATCAGAATATCTTCGTCATCCGCGAAGAACGGCGCAGCCTGCTGCATCGCATGACCGGTACCCAGTTGTTCAGCCTGTAGCACCCAGTTCAGGTTATCGTCGGATAAGGTTTGCTTAAGTAAATCACCGCCGTGACCGTACACCAGGTGAACCCGGTTCGCGCCAACATGATTCGCGGCATCAATAACATGCTGCACCATCGGCTTGCCTGCCAGGGTGTGCAGCACTTTTGGGAGATCGGAATACATACGCGTGCCTTTGCCTGCGGCAAGGATCACAACGCTCATGGTACGGTTAGACATAGGTATCCTGTCTGTAGATTAAGTATGAAGTAAACCGGGTTAACGTTGAAAATTCTACATATTTTTCGCCATGAAATGGCTTGATGATAAAACGTTCAACATCCCCTTTCGAACTGATTTTCTTCCCTTATTTTCGTCCATATCAAACGCGTTTGTCTTGTAAGAATTCGGCTCAATCGCCAGATAGCGCGCTATCTCTCTGCTTATATTGTTTTTTTGATACCTGAATAAAGAACCCCGTAATTTAAAACACCGTTTTATTTACTCATTATTGTGACGAACAAAAAAGAAACAGCGTTTTGATTTGTTGATAATTACGGCGCTCAACCATTCAGGAAGATGATATGAAAAAGAAAATACCTCTGGCTCTGACGCTTTGTAGCGCAGCACTCTCTCTTTCGGCACACGCCCAGGCGCCCCAGCAATGGAAGGCGATCGCTTTTGGACAATCCACTGATCTCAACTTCTCCTCTAACGTGTTGCCGGAGAAAGTGGGAGTTAACAACGTGACGATTGACGGTAAAACGCTGACATCAGAGCAGATTGTCTCACTTAGCAAACCTATCACCATTGAAAGCCGTGGCGGTAAGATTGCCAACTCACATGACGGTCTGACCTTTTTCTACACCGCGCTGCCGAGCGATGAGAATTTTGTTCTCTCCGCCACGGTAACCGTCGATCAGTTTGGCCCGGAGAATGGGGCAAAACCTGCGGCCCAGGAAGGTGCTGGACTACTTGTACGCGACATTATTGGCATTCCCCGCCAGGAGCCGTTGAAAGAGGGTTATGAAGAGTTTCCTGCGGCATCGAATATGGTGATGAACGCCATTATGACCCAGGATAAAAAAGACGATTATCGCGTGAAGCTACAGGCTATCTCGCGCAACGGCATCACCCAACCGTGGGGTAATGCGGGCTCTGAGATTAAAAAGGTAAGCTACAAAGAAGGCGTTGACCTGCGAGAGTCTCCGGCCTTCCGCCTTAAGCTCGAACGAACCAACGAGGGCTTTATTACCGCCTGGGCGCCGGTTGGCAGCGAAGAGTGGATAACTCAACAGGTACCGAATGCCGATCTGATTTCGGTTCAGGATAAAAAGCAGTACTACGTAGGTTTCTTTGCCTCCCGTAACGCGAAAATCACCGTGAGTGATGCCTCGCTGACCACGTCGGCAGCCCAGACCGTCGCTTCGAAGCCGTTTATAGCAAAATCCTGGCCGGTGGTGATGCAGCTCGCATCCGGCAGTCAGAGCGCCGGGCTAAACTATACCTTACAGGCGCGAGCTAACTACGATGGTCTGTTCTCAGTGCGCCAGAACGAAGTGGTGATCGGGGAGAATAAACCGGTGAAAGCCGGCGAGATGTTTACCCTGCCAACCACGCTTAAAGACAATAACAGCTTCCAGATTACATTTACCCCCACCAGCGGCAGCGATCGTTCGCCGGTTGAGCAGGAGCTTACCGTCAGCCAGCACAAAGCAGCGGCAAACAGCACGCTGTACGCCGCTGCAAATGGTAAAGCCGATGCCAAAGGCACGGCAGAAGCGCCTCTGGATTTAACCACCGCCATCGCGCTTGTGCCACCGGGCGGTAAAGTGGTGCTGGCAGCAGGCGACTATGCAAAAACGGATATCCCACTCTCCGCAAGCGGACTTGAGAATGGACGTAAAACGCTGGAAGCCAACGGTAAAGCGGTTATCCACGGTATGTTGCTGGACGGTCACTACTGGACGATTCGTGGTATCGATATCACCGACAAGAGCCTGCGTATTCAGGGAAGCCATAACCTTATCGAAAACGTCACGGCCTATCACAACGACGATACCGGGATTCAGATCTCTTCCGCCGATAAGATCGGTCGCCCGCTCTGGGCAAGCCATAACCGCGTGGTGAACTCAGAGTCTTACAGTAATGAAGATCCGGGTAAGATCAACGCCGACGGTTTTGCGGTGAAGATGCGCGTGGGCGAAGGTAACCGCCTGGAAGGGTGCTATTCCTACGACAACATCGACGACGGTTTCGATCTGTTCAACAAGATTGAAGATGGCGCCAACGGCGTGGTGGTGATTGAGAACTCGATTGCCCGCAATAACACCAGCAACGGCTTTAAGCTCGGTGGCGAAGGCCAGCCGGTGGCCCACGAAATCCGCAATAGCATTGCTATTGGCAACCATCTCGATGGTTTCACCGATAACTTCAACCCGGGCAAGCTGGTGGTGGTGAATAACGTTGCCGTAGATAACCAGCGCTTCAACTTTATCTTCCGCCCAAGCCCGTACGGGGATGCCGCAACTCAGGGCGTGTTCAGCGACAATATTTCTCTGCGCAGCCAGCCGGGGAAATATGACGATGCGGTAGTGGGGAACGTTGATGCCACCAACTACTTCATCGAGAAGGGAAAAAGCGTGAATACGGAAGGGAAGGAACTGCGCGCGGAAGATTTCCAGTCGCTGTCATTACCGCAGCCGCTGAAGCGCAATGCGGACGGGAGTTTCGATACCGGGAATTTCCTGACTAAGGATTGAGAAACCACTTTCCCGGCGGCGCTTCGCTTGGCCGGGCTACATGATTGGGTAGCCCGGACGAGGTGCGCTAGCACCGACTCCAGGAAACTCTCCGGCCTACAAAATACAAAGGTCGCCGTGAGGCGACCTTCTTCATTTTTGGTTCTGTTTACACCGCATGTGTTGTGGTTTTCGTTAGCGGTACAGCGCTTAACAGAACGGCATCTGACCTACAGGTGAGGCGGCCAGTGCGGTCATCAACCTTACTGGTTGAAAGTACCGAAAGAGATGTTCATAGCGCTGAAAAGGGCGATGATTTTGTTGATCAGTTTCATGATTTTAATCCTGCGATAGTAGTGGTGTTTTCTGTGACTCATGTCACAAAAAGAAGTCTACTCCTCCCATTTTTATCGATCAACATTTTTGTGACTCAAATCACAAAATATTTAAAATACCTTTTCAGTTTCATTTAAATTAAAACAAGACATAAAAAAAGCCAGCCTGGAAACCAGGCTGGCTTTTGGACTTTCAAGCCGGTGTTACATCGCTTTTTTGGTCAACTCGATAACGCGCAGTTTAGCGATAGCTTTGGCCAGTTCCGCAGACGCCTGAGCGTAATCCACGTCACCATGAGAGCTCTTAATGTGCTCTTCAGCCTTACGCTTCGCTTCAATCGCGCGCGCTTCGTCGAGGTCCTGACCGCGAATTGCGGTATCAGCCAGAACGGTCACGCTGCCAGACTGCACTTCAAGAATGCCGCCGGACAGATAGATAAACTCTTCGTGACCGTGCTGTTTAACGATGCGAATCATACCAGGCTTAATGGCGGTGAGCAGCGGGGCGTGGCCCGGGTAAATACCCAGCTCACCTTCGCTACCCGTTACCTGGATTTTCTCGACCAGACCAGAGAACATTTGTTGCTCTGCGCTGGCGACGTCCAGGTGGTAAGTCATTGCCATATCACCCTCCGATTAAGGCGTTAAAGTTTTTTGGCTTTTTCCACTGCTTCGTCAATGGAACCGACCATGTAGAACGCCTGCTCCGGCAGGTGATCGTATTCGCCGTCCATGATGCCTTTAAAGCCACGGATGGTGTCTTTCAGCGAAACGTATTTGCCCGGAGAACCGGTGAATACTTCTGCTACGAAGAACGGCTGGGACAGGAAGCGCTGAATTTTACGTGCGCGTGCTACCACCAGTTTGTCTTCTTCAGACAGTTCATCCATACCCAGGATGGCGATGATGTCTTTCAGTTCCTGATAACGCTGCAGGATGGACTGAACGCCACGAGCGGTATCGTAGTGTTCCTGACCAACAACCAGCGGATCCAGCTGACGGCTGGTGGAGTCCAGCGGGTCAACCGCAGGGTAGATACCCAGGGAAGCGATCTGACGGCTCAGTACTACGGTTGCATCTAAGTGAGCAAAGGTAGTGGCTGGGGATGGGTCAGTTAAGTCATCCGCCGGTACGTATACCGCCTGTACGGAGGTGATAGAACCGGTTTTGGTGGAGGTGATACGTTCCTGCAGAACGCCCATCTCTTCCGCCAGGGTCGGCTGATAACCTACCGCTGAAGGCATACGACCCAGCAGTGCGGATACTTCAGTACCGGCCAGGGTGTAACGATAGATGTTATCGACGAACAGCAGTACGTCACGACCTTCGTCACGGAATT
>NZ_CABTJS010000143.1:0-46323 GCF_902485085.1 uncultured Kluyvera sp. | reverse complement strand
CGCTTGCTTACTATGACCGGAAAAGCCGTAGTATTATCCGGATAGACTAGGAAAGTGTTACCTATGTTCCCGGTCTGAAGTGTTACCTATGTATCCGGTCGTACAGAAGCGCCGCCGGGGATGCCACGGAATCAAAGCAACGAGTCAGCAAAAAAAAGGCGCCATCGGCGCCTTTTTTCTTAGAACAACTCGTGGGTTTCCCCGTTATCAATTATCTCAGTCCCCACCTCGTGAACCGCCTGCTGCGTAGGCTGTGTCCCGTCGATGAAGTACTCCTGACGGCTGCTGCCACCGTTGGCTAACTGCCCGGTGCTGCGGTCGATATTGACCGTCACCACGCCTGGCGGCGGCGTTAGCGGCTGCTCAGGCACGCCTGCCAGAACCTGTTTCATAAAGGCATCCCACGCCGGTTGCGCGCTCTTCGCGCCGCCTTCGTAGCCGGAGATTTGATCCTTAATGGCGCCAGACGCCGTAGTGCGTCCCAGATCGCGACGGTGATCGTCAAAGCCAATCCACACTGAGGTCACCACGCCAGGGCCGTAGCCAGAGAACCAGGCATCTTTCGAACTGTTGGTGGTCCCGGTTTTACCGCCGATATCATGACGACCCAGATCGCGACCAGCGCGCCAGCCGGTACCCTGCCAGCCCGGTTCGCCATAGATGTTGGTGTTCAGCGCGCTTTTAATCAGGAACGTCAGCGGCGTGTTAATCACATGCGGTGCGTACTCCTGAGCACCGGCCTGAGCGACCAACTGCTGATTAGCCTGTTCAAGCGCTGGCATCGGTACGGCAGAGTTCTGCGGCATCTGAGAAACGGCAACGTCTTCCACGTCGTTGTTTTCCAGCACGTTAGATTTCTGCGTATCGCCATAGATAACCGGGATATTGCAATCAGGACAGGCGATTTTCGGCTTCGCTTCAAACAGTATGCCGCCCTGATCGTTTTCAATCTTGCTGATGTAGTACGGGTCAACCAGGAAGCCGCCGTTGGCCATCACCGCATAGCCGCGAGCGACCTGCAGCGGGGTGAACGATGCTGACCCCAGCGCCAGCGATTCGGTATGCACGATGTTTTCTGCCGGGAAGCCGAAGCGCTGCAGATATTCTGCGGCGTAATCCACGCCCATCGCACGCATCGCGCGTACCATCACCACGTTCTTCGACTGCCCAAGACCCTGACGCAGGCGGATTGGGCCAGCATACTCCGCCGGGGAGTTTTTCGGCTGCCAGTCAGAACCCGCACCGGCATCCCAACGGGAGATAGGCACGTCGTTGAGTATACTGGCGAGCGTTAAGCCCTTATCCATTGCGGCGGTGTACAGGAACGGTTTGATGTTAGAACCAACCTGACGCAGCGCCTGAGTGGCGCGGTTAAACTTGCTCTGGTTGAAATCAAACCCGCCCACCAGCGCAATAATGGCACCGTTTTGTGGGTTGATGGAGACCAGCGCGGAGTTGACGTCCGGCACCTGAGCCAGCCACCAGCTATCGCCGTTCTGACGAATCCAGATCTGCTGCCCCGCCGCGACGACATCGGTCACCTTACGTGGCGTTGGCCCTTGTGCCGTGTCCGAACGGTACGGTCGCGCCCAGCGCATACCTTCCATGCCTAACGACACCGAAGTGCCATCGGCCAACTCGACGGTTGCTTCCTGCGGATTCGCTGCGGTGACAACGGCCGGCACTAACGGGCCATAGGATGGCAGCGGACGCAATGAAGCACGAATCTTCTTGCTATCCCACGCGGCTTCACCAGCTTTCCACAGCACGTTGGACGGGCCACGGTAGCCGTGGCGCATGTCGTAATCCATCACGTTATTGCGCAGTGCCTGTTGAGCCGCCTGCTGATTCTTGCGGGTAATGGTGGTGTACACGCGATAGCCGTCTTCATAGGCCTGTTCGCCGTACTGTTTCACCATATCCTGACGCACCATTTCCGTTAAGTACGGTGCAGAGAAGGCAATCTCAGGGGCATGGTAGTTGGCATCAATCGCTTCGTTACGCGCCTGATCGTACTGTGCTTGGGTGATATAGCCTTCACTCAGCATACGCGACAGCACCACGTTGCGACGGGCAGTGGCGCGATCTAACGAGTAGAGCGGGTTGAAGGTTGACGGTGCTTTTGGCAGACCGGCAATCACCGCCATTTCGCTTAGGCTTAGCTGGTCAACGGGCTTACCGAAATAGACCTGTGCGGCCGCGCCGACGCCATAGGCGCGATAGCCGAGGTAAATCTTGTTCAGATACAGCTCAAGGATCTCGTCCTTACTCAGCAGTTGCTCAATGCGAATGGCAAGGAACGCTTCCTTTACCTTACGCATCAGCGTCTTTTCAGGGCTGAGGAAGAAGTTACGTGCGAGCTGTTGGGTAATGGTACTTGCCCCCTGCGAGGCGTGGCCGGAGAACATGGCCACGCTTGCCGCACGGAAAATACCAATCGGGTCAATCCCGTGGTGCTCGTAGAAACGGCTGTCCTCGGTCGCAATAAACGCTTTCACCATTTCTGGTGGGATCTGGTTGAGGGTCATTGGAATACGGCGTTTTTCACCGTACTGCGCAATAAGCTCACCGTCCGCGCTATAAACCTGCATTGGCACCTGCAGGCGCACGTCTTTGAGCGTCGCCACGTCGGGCAGCTGGGGCTCAATATATTTGTAGAGGCCGTAGATCGAGCCTGCTCCCAGCAGAATGCAACAGACTGCAAGGATGAATAAATACTTTACGAACTTCACCGGAGATTTCCCATTAAGTGTCATTTGGGCAGTTTATAAACAAACGCGCGGTAGTATAAAGGCAAGCCTGATGCATTGATATAGTCGTCACTGTGATGGTGACGTAAGGATAATCGTGAAATGGCTTTCAGATGCTGGCAAATGGGTCTTCATATTCAGCAGGATAACGTCTTTATCGTCGCCCTTCAGCGAACGCGCAGCGGCTGGGGTCTTCGCCGCTGGTGGCAGCTACCGCTACCGTCGTCAGCGCAGCATGATGATGCGGCGTTGCTGGCGGTGCTCAAGCCGTGGCGGCGGGAACTCCCCTGGCAACATGAGGTCCGCGTTGCCTTTCCCGCCCATAGAACGTTACAAAAAAACCTTCCTCTGGCGTCAATGACGCTACGTGACGCTGAACAAACGCAGTGGATTGCTAGCGCGATGTCGCAGCAGCTTGAAATGAACGCCGAGTCGCTCTGCTTTGACTATCATCTGGCGGAATCCGCTGCGCGCTGGAATGTGACCGCCGCTCAGCAAGGCGATATCGCGCGTTTGCACCACCTGGCAACGGCGTTACGTCTACAGGTGACGAGCATTACGCCGGATGCCTGTGCGCTACAGGTGTTGGTAGCACAGTCAGAGGTGCAGGATGCGGTTTTGGTTTGGCCTGACCATCAACAGTGGCTATGGGCAAGCCGGGAAGGCTGGGGGCACTGTACATTTCACGACGCCCTCTCGCTTACGCAACTGGCTGATTGGCTAGGCATCAACCCGCAGCGCCTGGTGCGCTGCTCATCTCTCGCTGCCGAAGAACGGTGTTTCGACCCCTGGAGCGCAGTCGTGCAGAAACATCCTCCGCTACCTGCTAACGGCGACGATTTTGCCGTGGCGCTTGCGCTAGCCATGGGGGCCTCGAGATGAAGGCATCTCCGGTGAACTTCCTCCCCTGGCGTCGGATGCGCTTTCAGAGGCAGATACGCTGCTGGGGCCTGCTGGTCGGCGGGGTCTGGCTGGTATCCTGTGCGGTAACATTAATCATGCGCGAAGGCTGGTCTTCTGCTGGGGCGATAAGCGACGCTCATGCGTCTGCTGAGCAGCAGATAGCACATCAGTTGGCGCGAAAAGAGCCGCTTTTGCAGATGGAAATGCAACGGCAATCGGTGCTCAGAAAGCGTCAGCTTTCCCGGCTAGCGACGGAGGCCTGGGCATTGCGGCTACAGACGCTGGCAGAGCATCTTCCCGCCTCGGCCTGGCTAAAGGAGTTCAGCTATCGTGACGGTACGCTGTCGCTCTCGGGGGTTTTAACGCAGTTTTCTGCGCTGGGCGAGGTGGAAAAGACCCTCCGCACCTTTCCCGGGTTCCGCCTGAAGCCGGTAGAAAAAATTGAGCGGGATAGCACCGGGCGCTGGCTATTCCAGTATTCCTTGCGTGAGGAGGCTGACCATGCCGTTCCTTGAGCGCATCGGGCGGTTATCCCCAGTAATACAAGTGAGGGCGGGGGCTCTTTTGGCTATTCTGCTCGCTATATCTGGGGGGTACCTGGCAGGACATCAGGCTTATCTTGATGCTGAGCAACGTCGTGGCGCGCAGTTGACTCAGCACCGACAATATCTGGCTATTTTACAGCGTGTTATGCGTACCAAAGCGGAGATGTTATCAACGCCGAGGCTGGATGAGAAAAACACGTTGCCGTTCACCCCGGTTGATTTTCAACGCGCGGGCGCGCGCCTCACGGGGTGGCAACCTACGGATGCGGGCGGTGAAATGTCGCTGGAAACCCCCTGGCAATCCGTTCCCTCTACCTTTCCTCTGCTCGCCGAACGCGGTATGCAGGTCACGGCCTTTGTGCTGATGGCGCATAACGATGCGCTGCGTTTTACGTTACAGCTGGTGCGCGACGATGAATCCTGAACGCGCGCTTCTTTTATTACTCATCGTCCCGCTACTTTGCGGCATGCGAGATCCGTTTGCTCCAGCAATAGACACCTGCCAGACCGCGCAGCTTGCCAACTGGCACTACCGGGGCGGAACGCAATCGGCACAGCGTTTGATTGCTGTAATGCTGGATAGTGATGGCCGCTGGCAGAGGGTTGAAGCAGAGCAGACGCTCAGCGCGGGCTGGCGAATTAAAGCAATAACGTTAGATAGCCTGACCGTGGAGACGGGAGAGGGGTGTGAGCCCCAGCGTTGGCAATGGAAAAGAGAAGGAACGACGAATGATCAAAAGGATAAGCCTGTTCGTACTGACGCTGTTGCTGCCAGCGTTGAGCCCAGCGAAAAACATCACGCTGGTGGTGGACGACGTACCGGTCGTGCAGCTGCTTCAGAGCCTCGCTGACCTGGAGCAGAAAAATATGGTGATTTCCCCCGATGTTCAGGGAACGCTCTCTCTACAGCTACGTAACCTGCCGTGGCAGCAGGCACTGCAAACGGTCATCAACAGTATGGAACTGGTGCTAAGGCAGGAGAACGGCGTTTATTACGTCCACACACAGCGCTGGCGTGAGGAAAAACAGGCGCTGATGCGGCAGGAAAATGAGAAACGTCAGTTGGCGCTACCGCTGATGAATCGCAGCCTGGTGCTGCACTATGCTGATGCCGGTGAGCTAGCAAAGGCGGGCGATAAATTGCTGAGCACTCGAGGCGCACTCACCGTTGATAAGCGTACCAACCGCTTGATTGTCCGCGATGACCGTGAGCACCTTCCGGCTCTGGAAGCGTGGGTTAAGGAGATGGATATCCCTGTGGGGCAGGTCGAACTGGCGGCGCATATTGTGACCATCAACGAAACCAGCCTACGAGAATTAGGGGTGAAGTGGAATCTTGCTGATGCCGCAGGAGAGACGGGGGCAGGAAAAATCACCATCTTAAGCAGCGCGCTCGACGTCTCTGATGCGACGACGCGTGCCGGTTTCAATATCGGAAAAATCAATGGTCGCCTGCTTGAGCTTGAACTCTCGGCGCTGGAGCAAAAACAGAAGGTGGATATTATTGCGAGCCCGAGATTGCTGGCCTCGCACTTACAGCCTGCCAGTATCAAACAAGGTAGCGAGATCCCCTATCAGGTCTCCAGCGGTGAAAGCGGGGCGACTTCGGTGGAGTTTAAAGAGGCCGTGCTTGGCATGGAAGTTACCCCTACCGTCCTGCAAAATAATCGCGTTCGCCTGAAGCTGCGCATCAGTGAAAACATGCCAGGGCAGGTGCTGCAGCAGGCGGATGGCGAAGTGCTGGCGATCGACAAGCAGGAGATTGAAACCCAGGTTGAGGTCAAAAGCGGTGAAACGCTGGCGCTGGGCGGCATTTTTTCGCAGAAGAATAAGAACGCCCGCGATAGCGTCCCATTTCTTGGCGATATCCCCTTGTTAGGCCATCTTTTTCGTCATGATGGGAAGGACAATGAGCGACGCGAGCTGGTGGTGTTTATCACCCCGCGTATTATTTCTGCACAGTAGCGACGGGTAAACGTGCTGATTTGGTGAATAAGGTGTTTCCCAAGTTTGACGTGGGGCCGGATTTAGCATACAAGGAGTACCGATTTGAGCGTCAGTGAATAACGTTCCTTCCTCCTGAAGTCTGCTGATTTAATCTGTTGCCAAACCAGCCGGAGTATTGAGATAATTTTCAGTCTGACTCTCGCTCTATTGCATAAGAGGTTTCAGTTCATGTCCAGCGACGCGCGAACGACTGCGGCGCGGATTTATCATTAACGAATAGTCTTAGTAGTACCAAAAAAATGGCAGAGAAACGCAATATCTTTCTGGTTGGGCCTATGGGTGCCGGCAAAAGCACCATTGGGCGCCAGCTGGCTCAACAGCTCAATATGGAATTTTACGATTCTGATCAAGAGATTGAGAAACGAACAGGCGCTGACGTGGGCTGGGTCTTTGATGTCGAAGGCGAAGAAGGTTTCCGTGACCGCGAAGAAAAAATCATCAATGAGTTAACGGAAAAGCAGGGTATTGTTCTGGCAACAGGCGGTGGCTCTGTAAAATCACGTGAAACGCGCAATCGTCTCTCCGCTCGTGGCGTCGTCGTCTATCTGGAAACGACCATTGAAAAGCAGCTAGCACGTACTCAGCGTGATAAAAAGCGCCCGCTGCTGCAGGTCGAAACGCCTCCGCGTGAAGTGCTTGAAGCGCTGGCTGACGAACGTAACCCGCTGTACGAAGAGATTGCGGATGTCACCATCCGTACTGACGATCAGAGCGCAAAAGTTGTCGCTAACCAGATTATCCATATGCTGGAAAGCAACTAATACTGGCCCAGAATAGAACGCCAGCGAATAAAAGTAACTAAGGTGGACGTCGCGTTATGGAGAGGCTTACTGTAACTCTCGGGGAACGTAGTTACCCGATAACCATCGCGGCTGGTTTGTTTAACGATCCAGCTTCCTTCTTACCGCTCAAGTCTGGCGATCAGGTCATGCTGGTCACCAACGAAACGCTGGCACCGCTCTATCTGGACCAGGTCCGTTCTGTGCTGGAGCAGGCGGGCGTGAAGGTTGATAGCGTCATTCTGCCAGACGGCGAACAGTATAAAAGCCTGGCCGTCATGGACACCGTCTTTACTGCGCTTTTGCAAAAACCGCACGGTCGCGATACGACTCTCGTTGCTTTAGGCGGCGGCGTTATTGGCGACTTGACCGGTTTTGCAGCGGCGAGCTATCAGCGTGGCGTGCGTTTTATTCAGGTTCCAACCACCTTGTTGTCTCAGGTGGATTCTTCGGTTGGCGGCAAAACCGCGGTCAACCATCCTCTCGGTAAAAACATGATCGGCGCATTCTGGCAGCCAGCCTCCGTGGTGGTTGACCTGAATTGCCTGAAAACGTTGCCGAAACGCGAACTCTCCTCCGGTCTTGCTGAAGTGATCAAATACGGCATCATTCTTGATGCACCGTTCTTTGACTGGCTGGAAGAAAACATCGATGCGCTGATGGCGCTCGATGAAAAAGCGATGGCGTACTGTATTCGCCGTTGTTGTGAGCTGAAAGCGGATGTTGTGGCAGCCGACGAGCGCGAAACCGGGTTACGTGCTTTACTCAATCTTGGGCATACGTTCGGTCATGCGATCGAAGCCGAGATGGGTTACGGCAACTGGCTGCACGGTGAAGCCGTTGCGGCCGGTATGGTGATGGCTGCGCACACATCAGAACGTCTGGGGCAGTTTGCTGTCGAAGACACGCAGCGTATTATCGCGCTGCTCAAGCGCGCAGGCCTGCCGGTTACTGGCCCGCAGGAAATGTCGGCAGAGGCGTATCTGCCGCACATGATGCGAGATAAAAAGGTTCTCGCTGGCGAAATGCGGTTAGTGTTGCCGCTGGCCATCGGGAAGAGTGAAGTACGCGGTGGCGTATCTCACGATGTGGTTCTTGGCGCTATTGCTGATACTCAGCGAGCGCAACTATAAGAAAGGTCAAGCCGCGTTCGCGCGGTGTTTTAACTTCAGGTGATATGCAATTGTCGTGGCATAAGCCTTTTAGTGGGGTGTTAAATGGATGAATTTAAACCAGAAGACGAGCTGAAACCCGATCCCAGCGATCGTCGTACTGGTCGCTCTCGTCAGTCTTCCGATCGTGACAACGAGCCACAGATCAATTTTGATGATGTGGATCTCGATGCTGATGAGCGTCGTCCTTCCCGTAGTCGCAAAGCGCGTGAAGAAGCTGAGCCGGAAGACGAATACTATGAATCTGATGAAGCCGAAGAAGGCGATGCAGAGGAAGTTGTAGAGCGCCGCCCGCGTAAACGTAAAGCCGCTGCACCACGTAAGCCTGCTTCCCGTCAGTACATCATGATGGGTCTGGGGGTTGTGGTGTTGCTGGTGCTGATTGTGGGTATCGGTTCGGCACTGAAAGCGCCGTCCCCTGCTGACCAGAGCGCCTCTTCTGAGAAGAGCATCTCGCTTTCTGGTGATACCAATACCGATCAAGCTAACACGACTCAGCCTGCGCAGGAAAACAACCCGCAGCAGCAACAGGATGTCTCTCTGCCGCCGATTTCCTCTACCCCAACTCAGGGTCAGGAAACGGCTGCACCGGATGGACAGCAGCGTGTTGAAGTTCAGGGCGACCTGAATAATGCGCTGACGCAGCAGCAGGGCCAGATCGATAACGCCGTTGTTAACTCCACGCTGCCGACCGAACCGGCAACCGTCGCGCCAATCCGCAACGGTGCTCGTCCGGCTGTTACTGCACCGGAAGCGCCTCGTCAGACGGCGACCGCGCCGCGTCCAGAACGCAAACACACGGTTATCGAAACGAAGCCACAGCCAATGGCAACGGCGAAAACGACCGCGCCAGCGACGCAGAACAAACCTGCTGCTGAAGCGAAACCTGTCGTTACCGCACCGAAGCACACCGAAACTGCAGCGACTGCAGCACCGGTGAAAGCGCCAGTAGCCGCAACCGAAACCGCGAAACCGGCGGCGACTACGACTGCACCAGCGGCTACGGCAGCACCGGCAGCGGCAGCTACGGGCAAATCTGCGGGGGACGTAAACTCGCTGAAAACGGCCTCAGGCTCACACTACACGCTGCAGCTCAGCTCTTCATCTAACTACGACAACCTGAACGGTTGGGCGAAGAAAGAGAATCTGAAAAACTACGTGGTGTATCAAACCTCACGCAACGGTCAGCCGTGGTACGTGCTGGTTAGCGGCATCTACGCATCGAAAGATGATGCGAAGCGTGCTGTCAGCGCTCTGCCAGCTGATGTCCAGGCGAAAAACCCATGGGCGAAACCGCTGCATCAGGTACAGACTGACCTGAAATAATCGTTATTAAGATAACCCGAACCGCACCGTCGTGTGCGGTTCGGGGATAGAAGCGCAGGATGCTGTCGGAGCTTTCTCCACAGCCGGAGAAAGTGTAATTAGTCAGGCCGCATGAAAAAAAATCGCGCTTTTCTGAAATGGGCGGGAGGCAAGTACCCTCTGCTCGACGATATTCGAGATCATCTGCCTGCTGGCGATTGTCTGGTTGAACCCTTTGTTGGTGCTGGATCGGTATTCCTGAATACCGATTTTTCGCGTTATATTCTTGCTGACATTAACAGCGATCTCATCGAACTCTACAAAATAGTCAAAACCCGTTCCGATGAGTACATCGACCGGGCGCGCGCTATGTTTGTGCCTGAGAACAATGACGCTGACCGCTATTACCACCTGCGTGAAGAGTTCAACCGCAGTACCGATCTGTTCCAGCGCGCAGTGTTGTTTTTATACCTCAACCGCCACGGCTATAACGGCCTGTGTCGCTACAATTTGCGCGGCGAGTTTAACGTCCCGTTTGGACGCTATAAGAAGCCTTATTTCCCGGAAGCGGAACTGCGTCACTTTGCCGAGAAAGCGCAGAATGCCGAGTTCTACTGCGAGTCGTATGAAACCTGCATGACGCGCGCGGATGCACGCTCTGTTGTGTATTGCGACCCGCCGTATGCACCGCTATCGGCAACGGCAAACTTCACGGCGTATCATACCAACAGCTTCAGTCTCGAACAGCAGGCGTTTCTGGCGAACAAAGCCGAAGAGCTGGTCGCGAAGCGAATTCCCGTGCTGATTTCAAACCACCGTACGCCGTTGACGCTCGAGTGGTACAAAAATGCGGCGGAAACGTATACCGTAAAGGTTCGACGCAGCATTAGCCGCAACGGCGGCACACGTAAAAAGGTGGACGAACTGCTGGCCCTATATCGCCCGCCTGGAAAAAAACAACGTTAAAAGACCCTAATGGATAGGCTCTGAGGAGATGCGGATGAAACAGTACCTGATTGCCCCTTCAATTTTGTCGGCCGATTTTGCCCGTTTAGGCGAAGATACTGCCCGCGCACTGGCTGCCGGGGCGGATGTGGTTCATTTCGATGTTATGGATAACCATTACGTACCGAACCTGACTATCGGCCCGATGGTGCTGAAATCGCTACGTAATTACGGTATCACCGCACCCATCGACGTTCACCTGATGGTGAAACCGGTAGACCGTCTGGTCCCTGATTTTGCCGCCGCAGGCGCCAGCATTATCACTTTCCACCCTGAAGCTTCCGAACACGTAGACCGCACGTTACAGCTGATTAAAGAGCACGGCTGTAAAGCGGGCCTGGTGTTCAACCCAGCAACGCCGCTGACCTATCTTGATTACGTGATGGATAAGCTTGACGTCATTCTGCTGATGTCGGTTAACCCAGGCTTCGGCGGCCAGTCCTTTATTCCTCATACTCTCGATAAACTGCGCGAAGTGCGTCGTCGCATCGATGAGTCCGGCTATGACATTCGCCTGGAAGTGGACGGTGGTGTGAAGGTAAACAACATTAGTGAAATCGCAGCGGCTGGGGCAGACATGTTTGTTGCCGGCTCGGCGATTTTTGACCAACCAGACTACAAAAAAGTCATTGATGAAATGCGCAGTGAACTGGCAAAGGTAAGTCATGGATAAATTGCAGACCATTCGTGGCGTCGCGTTTGACCTCGATGGCACGCTGGTAGACAGCGCGCCGGGGCTGACCGCCGCCGTTGATAGCGCGCTTTACGCGCTAGAGCTTCCCGTTGCAGGTGAAGACCGTGTCGTCACCTGGATTGGTAATGGCGCTGATGTTCTGATGGAACGCGCGCTCAACTGGGCTCGTCAGGAACGTGCGAGCCAGCGTGCCGCTCAGGGTAAACCGTCGGTGGATAGCCACGATATCCCTCAGGACGAGCAGCTTCGCGTGCTGCGCCGCCTGTTCGATCGCTACTACGCCGAATTCGCCGAAGAGGGCAGTTTCCTGTTCCCTCACGTGGCCGATACCCTGGCTGCGCTGCATGCTAACGGTCTGCCGCTGGCGCTGGTGACCAACAAGCCTACGCCGTTTGTGGCCCCGATTCTCGAATCTTTAGGTATCGCAAGCTACTTCACCGTGGTGATTGGCGGCGATGATGTGAAGAACAAGAAGCCGCATCCGGAACCGCTGCTGAAAGTCGCGGAGAAGCTGGCCCAGGCACCGGAAACGCTGCTGTTTGTTGGCGACTCCCGTAACGATATTCAGGCAGCTAAGGCGGCGGGCTTTGTCTCCGTCGGCCTGACCTACGGCTATAACTATGGCGAAGCCATCGCGCTCAGCGAGCCGGATGTTATCTTCGACCACTTTAATGAACTTTTGCCCGCTCTTGGGCTTCCGAATAGTGAAAATCAGGAATAATGATATGAACAAGCCCATCGTATTTAGCGGCGCACAGCCGTCAGGCGAACTGACTATTGGCAACTACATGGGTGCGTTGCGTCAGTGGGTCAACATGCAGGACGACTATCACTGCATCTACTGCATCGTGGACCAGCACGCGATTACCGTCCGCCAGGACCCGCAGGCGCTGCGTAAAGCGACGCTGGACACGTTAGCGCTGTATCTGGCCTGTGGCATCGACCCGGAAAAAAGCACCATCTTCGTACAGTCTCACGTGCCGGAGCACGCACAGCTGGGCTGGGCGCTGAACTGCTACACCTATTTCGGTGAACTGAGCCGTATGACGCAGTTCAAGGATAAATCTGCCCGCTACGCGGAAAACATCAACGCCGGTCTGTTTGACTATCCGGTACTGATGGCGGCGGATATCCTGTTGTATCAGACTAATCAGGTGCCGGTGGGTGAAGACCAGAAGCAGCATTTAGAGCTGAGCCGCGATATTGCCCAGCGTTTCAACGCCATCTACGGTGACGTGTTCAAAGTGCCTGAGCCGTTTATTCCGAAGTCCGGCGCGCGCGTGATGTCTCTGCTGGAGCCGACGAAAAAGATGTCTAAGTCGGACGATAACCGCAATAACGTAATTGGCCTGCTTGAAGACCCGAAATCGGTCGTGAAGAAGATCAAACGTGCGATGACCGACTCTGAAGAGCCACCTGTGATTCGTTACGATCTGAAAGAGAAAGCGGGCGTTTCTAACCTGCTGGATATTCTCTCCGGCGTGACCGGCCAGAGCATTCCTGAGCTGGAAAAACACTTCGAAGGCAAGATGTATGGCCACCTGAAAGGCGAAGTGGCAGAAGCCGTTTCCGGCATGCTGACCGAACTGCAGGAGCGTTATAACCGCTTCCGCAACGACGAAGCATTCCTGCAGAAAATCATGAAAGACGGTGCGGATAAAGCCAGCGCGCGTGCTTCTGAGACGCTGAAAGCGGTGTACGAGGCGATTGGTTTCGTGGCTAAGCCGTAAGTATCGGCGTAGCTTTATTCGAGCTATAAGCGTGACATAAAAAAACCGGGATTATCCCGGTTTTTTTATGCCTGTGATGTGACCATCAGTGATTCGAGAACCAGTTCAGCTTGCCACGCAGCCCCACCACGCGGCCGACGATAATCAGCGCCGGGCTCGCCATTTGCTCTGCCAGTTCGCCAAGTTGCGACAGCTTTCCGTCTACCACGCGCTGGTTTATCGCGGTGCCGTTCTCGACAATGGCCACCGGCATATCAGCCTGCATACCGTGTTCAATCAGCTTTTGCTGGATAGTGGCGGCCTGATTTAGCCCCATATAAAACACCAGCGTCTGTTTCTCTGCCGCCAGGTTTTCCCAGTCCAGCTCGCCGCCGGTTTTCAGGTGCCCGGTGACCAGGCGAACGCTCTGGGCGTAATCCCGGTGGGTCAGTGGAATACCTGAGTAGGCAGAGCAGCCGGAGGCGGCGGTAATGCCCGGTACGACGGAGAAAGGAATGCCCGCGTTGCACAGGGTTTCCAGTTCTTCACCGCCGCGGCCAAAGATAAACGGGTCACCGCCTTTCAGGCGAACCACACGCTTGCCCTGCTGGGCTTCGCGCAGCAGAATCTGGTTAATCTCTTCCTGCGGTACGCAGTGGTAGCCTGCGCGCTTACCCACGAACACGCGGTCTGCGTCGCGGCGAACCAGATTCATAATGTCGTCGGAGACCAGGCGGTCGTAAACCACCACGTCAGCCTGTTGAATCTGCTGTAGGCCTTTCAGCGTCAGCAGACCGGCATCACCCGGACCGGCGCCAACCAGTACGACTTCGCCACGATGATCCAGCGGTGCGTTCAGCAGTTGTTCGGTGGTGTCATCAATGGCCTGTTGATCCTGATTGGCCAGCGATTGCGCCAGGCGGTCATTCTCAAATAGTTTTTCCCAGAAACGACGACGCTCGCCCATCGTGGCGAACTGTTTTTTCACCCGTGCGCGCAATTGTCCGGCATAGGCGGCAACTTGTCCAAGATGCTGCGGCAGCATCGCTTCCAGCTTCTCGCGCAGCAGGCGTGCCAGCACCGGGGAAGTGCCGCCGGAGGAGACGGCAACCATCAGCGGTGAGCGGTCGATAATCGACGGCATGATAAAGCTCGCCGCTTTGGGCGCGTCGACCACGTTGCAGAAAATACGTCGCGTTTCGGCGGCGTCGCTGACCTGCTGGTTCACTTCGTCATCATCGGTCGCGGCAATCGCCAGCCAGCATGGGTCGAGCAGCGCGGGTTGGAAATCCCCCTGCACCAGCGTCAACATGCCCGCTTCGGCCCAGACGTGGAACTGCGGAACGTAATCCCGTGCGTTTACCGTCAGACGAGCGCCCGCGTCCAGCAGCAAACGTGCTTTACGCTCGGCGACATCGCCGCCGCCGACCAGCAAACAGTCACGATCGCGCAGTTGGCAAAAGATAGGTAAGTGATCCAAGGGGCAACCTCACGGAATAGATAAATGCGGGGGATGAATAATGCGGGTAAGGATAACAGCAGTCATCGTATGGAATATACGAATTTTCCCGCTGTTACCCCTTTAAGGTCATAAGTTTTTGGTATTACTTATGCCCAAAACGATCAGGCTTTCAGCTGCACCTGGCCGTCTTTAACGCGAACTTCATAATGCGGGATGGAGTGGCTTTCGTCCTCCATGCACAGGCCGTCGCGCAGGCGGAAGCGCTGTTTTTTCAGCGGGCTTGCCACCCACAGTTCGCCCTGGTGTTCGGCAATCAGTCCGCGCGACAGCACGCTCGACTCAAAGAACGGGTCGATGTTGCTGATGGCGAAGACCTGGTTGTCGGCATACGGACGGAACACGGCGACCTGCTGGTTGCCCAGCAGCGCACAGACGCCTGTTGCTGGCAGAATAGCGTCAATCTTGCAGATATTTACCCACTGGCTCATGCGTTTTCCTCCACCAGAGTGACCGGAATACGTTCATACGGCGTAGCAGGGCGATGCTGGGCACGCTCGGCAACCACCTGGACGTTCGGGTCACGTTGTTCGCTGTTGATAAAGTGTTTGAAGCGTACCTGAGCGGCCGGGTCGTTTACGGTCTCGGTCCATTCGCAGGCAAACGCTTCGCGCAGGCGGGCGATCTCTTCTTCCAGATGCTGGTTCAGCCCCAGTTTGTCGTCGATGATAACGGAACGCAGGTAGTCGATACCGCCTTCCAGGTTATCCAGCCACGGCGCGGTACGCGTCAGCTTATCGGCGGTGCGGATGTAGAACATCATGAAGCGGTCGAGGTATTTCACCAGCGTATCGCGGTCAAGGTCAGCGGCCAGCAGGTCTGCGTGGCGCGGCTTCATCCCGCCGTTACCGCAAACGTACAGGTTCCAGCCTTTCTCGGTGGCAATGATACCCACGTCTTTGCCCTGAGCTTCCGCACATTCACGGGTACAGCCTGATACACCAAATTTCATCTTGTGCGGCGTACGAATGCCCTTGTAGCGGTTTTCCAGCTCAACGCCGAAGCCTACGCTGTCGCCCACGCCGTAACGGCACCAGGTGCTGCCTACGCAGGTTTTCGCCATACGCAGCGCTTTGGCATAGGCATGACCGGTTTCGAAGCCTGCTTCAATCAGCTGGCGCCAGATTTCCGGCAGGTCATCCTTTTGCGCACCGAACAGGCCGATACGCTGGGAGCCGGTGATTTTGGTGTACAGGTTGAATTCACGCGCGATACGGCCGACGGCAACCAGGCCTTCCGGGGTGATTTCACCGCCCGCAGAACGTGGGATTACCGAGTAGGTACCGTCTTTCTGAATGTTCGCGAGGAAGTTGTCGTTAGTGTCCTGCAGCGGCGTGTGCTGCGGCTTCAGGATGTATTCATTCCAGCAGGAAGCCAGCAGGGAACCGACGGTTGGCTTACAGACTTCACAGCCGTAACCTTTACCGTATTTCGCCAGCAGCTCGTCGAAGGTTTTGATGCCTTCTACGCGAATCAGGTGATACAGCTCCTGACGAGTAAAGGCGAAGTGTTCACACAGGCTGTGGTTGACTTCGATACCCTGTTTCGCCAGCTCGGCGTTCAGCACCTGGGTCACCAGCGGAATACAGCCACCGCAGCCGGTACCGGCTTTGGTTTCGGCTTTCAGCGCGGCAACGGTGTGGCAGCCTTTGTTGATAGCGGCAATCAGGTCGCCTTTGGAAACGTCAAAGCAGGAGCAAATCTGCGCGCTGTCCGGCAGCTTATCGACGCCGATAGACGGTTTACCGCTGCTGGCGTGCGCTGGCAGAATCAGCGAATCCGGGTTTTCCGGCAGTTCGATAGCGTTCAACGCCAGCTGCAGCAGGTTGCCGTAGTCGCTGGTATCGCCGACCAGTACCGCGCCGAGCAGGGTTTTGTTGTCTTCGCTTACGATCAGACGTTTGTAGACTTCTTTGCTTTCGTCGAGGTAGACGTAGCTGCGCGCGCCCGGCGTACGGCCGTGAGCATCGCCGATACCACCGACGTCTACGCCCAGCAGCTTCAGCTTGGCGCTCATGTCCGCGCCCTGGAAGGCGTTTGGCGTACCGAGGATATGATCAACGGCGACCTGCGCCATTTTGTAACCCGGTGCGACCAGGCCGTAGACGCGGTTTTTCCAGCTGGCGCATTCGCCGATAGCGTAGATGTCCGGGTCAGAGGTCTGGCAGCTGTCGTTAATCAGGATACCGCCGCGCTGGCCGACTTCGAGGCCGCATTGGGTGGCCAGTTTGTCGCGTGGGCGAATACCGGTCGAGAAGACGATAAAGTCGATTTCCAGCTGGCTACCGTCGGAAAAACGCATAGTTTTGCGGGCGTTTTCGCCTTCCTGAACAATCTCTTTGGTGTTTTTGCTGGTGTGAACTTTCACACCCATGCTTTCAATTTTACGCTTGAGCTGTTCGCCGCCCATCTGATCGAGCTGTTCAGCCATCAGCATTGGGGCGAATTCAATCACGTGGGTTTCCACGCCAAGGTTTTTCAGTGCGCCGGCTGCTTCGAGGCCAAGCAGGCCGCCGCCGACCACCGCACCGCGTTTGCTACGGCGGGCACAGGCTTCAATGGCGTTCAGATCTTCAATCGTACGGTAAACGAAGCAGTCCTGAGTTTCAGACCCTTTGATTGGCGGGATCCATGGGTAGGAGCCGGTTGCCATAATCAGTTTGTCGTAAAAGACGGTACGGCCCGCGCTGGAGTGGATCACCTTCTCTTTACGGTTG
Organism: uncultured Kluyvera sp.; assembly: GCF_902485085.1. Lineage (NCBI taxonomy): Bacteria > Pseudomonadati > Pseudomonadota > Gammaproteobacteria > Enterobacterales > Enterobacteriaceae > Kluyvera > uncultured Kluyvera sp. The sequence goes on along the minus strand of NZ_CABTJS010000143.1, from coordinate 29,218 downwards.
ATGGTGATGGCGCGTTCGCCGACCAGTACCTTCACGCCGTGCTTCTCGTAGAAGCCTTCGCGCACCAGCGACAGCTCTTCTGCCGTGTGATGGGAGAAGTAGGAGGAGAGGTGGACGCGATCGTAGGCGATGCGGGGTTCTTCACAGAAGACGGTGATATCGAACTGGCTTGCGTCGGACTTATCGAGAAGATCCTCGATAAAGCGGTGGCCGACCATGCCGTTACCGATAATTGCGAGTCTGACTTTGCTCATTTTTGCCTCGATTTCTATTCTAATACTGCCTACCTTAACGATTCAGCTATTGGGATTATTGATACAAATCAATTTAGCCTTTACCTACCCCTTAATGAGTAGAGTTATGATTTTTAAGTAGTTTTGTAAGTTGCGGAAAATACTCAACTTTATGCAGTGTTCGTTTTTTGAGCGAAAAGAGTGAAAAATCGGCGGGGAGAGAGGAGCGTGAGGATGCGTAATGTTGGTGAACGCTGAGAGGGGTCCGTTCACTTCACGTCATGTTCAACAGAACGTAAAGTGAACGGAATTTCTTGCCGGACTGACTATTAGTGGGAAGCGCTCGCCGCATGCTGGCGATGGCGGCTCACAAAGCCCAGAACAAGACACATCACGAACACCACAGCGTACAGACCATTTGCAGTGGTCAGCGCCGCCAGAGGGCCGCTGTGGGCAACGATAGGCCCGGTGACCACGAAGGTCAGCATGGTGCCGATGGTGCCGCAGGTCAGAACAAAGTTAACCAGTTTTGGTGAGGCAATTTTGGTCTGCAATGAACCCAGCGTAATGATGGAGGTATAGATAGCGCTGGAGAAGAAGCCCAGAGTCAGGATGAACCAGGCCAGATGCTGCGGCTCGCCGTGGTTGAACAGGTACATCATCACGGTCGCAATACCGGCCAGAACGGTCAGAATACGTTGCAGATCGAAGAAGCGCAGAATGAAGCTGAAGGCCCACATACCGAACATATAAGACATCCAGAAATCGCTGACCAACTGGCCTGCGTCGTTCAGACTCATGCCCAGGCCTTTGGCGTATTCCGGTACCCAGGAGATAAAGCCCAGCTGGCCCAGGATGTAGCACAACGCCGCGATGGACAGGAACAACACGCCGATGCCCCATTTCTCTTTCACTACCGGCTGGTCGCTGGTTTGCGCTTTTTTACCCAGAACCGGGAATTCACAGCCCAGGGTCAGTACGAAGATAGCAACATAGATGAGGCCGATGCAGGCATAAACCCAGTACCACTCAATAGTACGCGCCAGCAGCCAGGCTGCGAGCATTGGGAAGATCATCCCGGCCATGCTGAAGAAGGAGTCGGTGAACAGCAGACGCGCGCCGCGCTGACGACCTTCATACATATGGGTGATCAGGAAGGTACCAATGGACATGGTGATCCCGCTGACCAGGCCAAGCACGAACATCGCCGCAGAGAACAGCGCCAGGCTATGGCTGGTCATCAGCCCGATCACCGCCAGCACCATCAAAATAAAGCCGAAGCGCAGCTGGGTTTTCAGCGGCACAATTTCCATCAGCCAGGCATTGAGGAAAATAGAGATCAGGATCCCTGCGTTCAGGAAGGTAAAAGTGTTACTCATGCTGGAAACGGGCAGATTAAAGTAATCGGCGATATTTCCCATCACCATCCCGGTGACGATTACCAACGCACCGGTAAGGGCGTAGGAGAAGAAGCTGATCCATGTGAGCTTGGTACGATTGCTGTTAGTCATGACTGGCCTGTGAATAGTTGTGTAAAGCGCGTTGACTCTGCGCTGAGCGAGCAGATTTTAGTCATTGACGTGATGCATTCATAGTTTTATTACGCAAAACTTTCTTTATTACATTTTTCAATGTGATCATGATCACATAATTAAATTTATACATTCTTACCCTGATCATTATTAACCGTTTCAGTCACGTAAACTTAAGTAAAGCACTGGCCTGAGGGGCTATCCCTCTTTAGAATCAAGCCACTTGCTTTCTCTACTGCACCGTTAAAGGAATTCTCATGCTCAAATCCACTCTGGCGGCCATGGCGGCTGTGTTTGCACTCTCTGCGGTTGCGCCTGCGGCGTTAGCGGCGAAAAACGATCCGCACGTGCTGCTGACCACTTCTGCTGGCAACATCGAGTTGCAGCTGGATAGCCAGAAGGCGCCGGTCTCCGTTGAAAACTTCCTGAACTACGTTAATAGCGGCTTTTATAACAACACCACGTTCCACCGTGTGATCCCAGGCTTTATGGTTCAGGGCGGCGGCTTTAACGAACAGATGCAGCAGAAGCAGCCGAATCCACCTATCAAAAATGAAGCCGATAACGGCCTGCGCAATACCCGTGGCACTATCGCCATGGCGCGTACCGCTGACAAAGACAGCGCAACCAGCCAGTTCTTTATCAACGTAGCGGACAACGCTTTCCTGGATCACGGCCAGCGTGACTTTGGCTACGCGGTGTTTGGTAAGGTTGTGAAGGGGATGGACGTGGCAGACAAAATTGCTCAGGTGCCTACCCACAACGTCGGGCCATACCAGAATGTTCCTTCCAAACCGATTGTGATCCTGTCGGCGAAAGTCTTGCCGTAATCAGTACGGGGTGGCATCTGGCATGAGGCTGCCGCCCCGTCACTAAAGTTGGTAGAATGGCGGCAGATTGAATGACCGGAGCCGCCATGATCCTGCTGATTGATAACTACGATTCCTTTACCTGGAACCTCTACCAGTATTTCTGTGAGCTGGGTGCCAGCGTGACGGTCAAACGTAATGATGACATCACCCTTGATGACATCGACGCGCTCTCCCCAGACAAAATTGTGATTTCCCCAGGCCCCTGCACGCCGGATGAAGCAGGTATTTCTCTTGATGTTATCCGTCGCTATGCCGGTCAAACGCCGCTGCTTGGTGTCTGCTTAGGCCATCAGGCCATTGCTCAGGCATTCGGCGCGCGTATTGTTCGTGCCGAAAAAGTGATGCACGGCAAAACCTCTCCGATTACCCATCAGCAGCAGGGCGTATTCCGCGGCCTGAATAACCCGCTCACCGTGACGCGCTACCATTCGCTGCTGATCGATCCCACAACGTTACCCGACTGCTTTGAGGTGACGGCCCGCAGTGAAACGGGTGAAATTATGGGCATCCGCCACCGCGAATGGGATTTGGAAGGCGTACAGTTCCACCCGGAAAGCATTCTCAGCGAGCAGGGCCACGCGCTACTGGCAAACTTCCTCACGCGATAGTAGTTGCCATGACGTGATTTTTTATGCATATTTTGTGGATAAATTCTCACAATCATTGCTTCATCGTTTGCAGAAGGGCATGACATGGAAACCAAACAACCTGCTATTACCCGCGCGACCTTCGACCAGGTCATTTTGCCAATCTATGCACCAGCGGAATTTATCCCGGTGAAGGGCAAGGGGAGCCGCGTATGGGATCAGCAAGGCAAAGAGTACGTTGATTTCGCCGGCGGTATTGCGGTGACTGCGCTGGGCCACTGTCATCCGGCGCTGGTTGAAGCGCTGAAAACTCAGGGTGAGACGCTGTGGCACACCAGTAACGTCTTCACTAACGAACCGGCGCTGCGCCTTGGTCAGAAACTGGTGGACGCAACCTTCGCCGAGCGTGTGGTGTTTATGAACTCCGGTACGGAAGCCAACGAAACGGCTTTCAAGCTGGCACGTTACTATGCATCCACCCGTCATAGCCCGTACAAAACGAAAATCATCGCTTTCCATAATGCTTTCCACGGCCGTTCGCTGTTTACCGTCTCCGTTGGCGGGCAGCCGAAGTATTCCGACGGCTTTGGCCCGAAACCTGCCGATATCGTCCACGTACCGTTTAACGACCTGCACGCGGTGGAAGCGGTCATTGATGACCATACCTGCGCTATCGTGGTTGAGCCGATTCAGGGTGAAGGCGGCGTACTGGCGGCTACGCCTGAATTCTTACAGGGCCTGCGTGCGCTGTGCGATAAGCATCAGGCGCTGTTGGTGTTTGATGAAGTGCAAAGCGGCATGGGGCGTACCGGGTCGCTGTTTGCCTATATGCACTATGGCGTGACGCCGGATATTCTCACCAGCGCCAAAGCGCTGGGCGGCGGTTTCCCGGTGAGCGCGATGCTGACCACCAACGACATTGCCAGCGCGTTCCACGTCGGCTCACACGGCTCCACCTACGGCGGTAACCCGCTGGCCTGCGCCGTTGCGGGTGCGGCATTCGATATTATCAATACTCCGGAAGTGCTTAACGGCGTGAACGCCAAGCGCGAGCGCTTTGTGCAGCACCTTCAGCATATCAACGCGAAGTACGATGTCTTTAGCGACGTGCGCGGTATGGGTCTGCTGATTGGCGCGGCGCTGAACGAGAAATACAAAGGCCGGGCGCGTGATTTCCTCTACGCCGCGGCGGACGTCGGTGTCATGGTACTGAACGCCGGGCCGGACGTGATGCGCTTTGCACCATCGCTGGTGGTGGAAGAGGTGGATATCGACGAAGGGATGCAGCGTTTCGCTCAGGCGGTCGCTAAAATCGTTAGCTAGCCCGTCGTTTTAACCAGCCTCCATGACGCGGGCGCTGTCGCCAGGCCACCGACGAGATGCTGTGCATGGTGCTCAGATGCCCCAGAATACGCTGAAGATGCTGTTCCATGGTGCTTAACGGCCCATGGGACAGCGCGTCCGGCGATTCCATAATATTCACTTCACCGCTGCTTCCCGCCTCATCGTACTCCAGACGCTGTTGACAGCGCTGAAGGGCAATCTCACAGGATTCCAGATATTGCTGCGCGAGATCCGGCGTCAGCATGTTGTGCTCGCGTGCCAGCGTGGTCATGGCGTTGATATGCTCGACGATAAACTGACTGTGGGTGACCCACAGTTTCATATCTTCCAGATAGCGCGAGTTAAAGCCCGGTTCCTGCATGGCCTGGTTGAGCGTGTTGTAGAGCGTGTTGTGCGCCTGGTTTACGCGCATACGCTGATAGGCAAGCTTAGGCGCCTGTGGGTCGGGGCTCAGGATAAGACGAATGGCTTCCTGGTCGGCTTCCAGTGCCGCCTGAGCGTTTTGTCGAAGCTGACCGCTTTGCCACTGCGGCCACAGCCAGATCATCCCGCCAAAGGCAATCAGGCAACCGATGATGGTGTCGATAAAGCGCGCGACGATAAACTGCTCGCCGTTCAGCGTCAGAATTTGCAGGGTATAAACCGCGGTAATCGTAAAGCCGACGGTGGCCCAACCGTAGTGGCGACGGATTATCAGGTAGCTCCCCAGCGTGACGATAAGCATACCCGCTAACGCCAGTCCTTCTGAGATGTGGAAGTGCAGAACGACGGCGGCAATCACTAACCCTGCCAGCGTACCCGCCGCACGATGGAAAATACGTACGCGAGTTGCACCGTAGCCGTTTTGTGTGACCAGCAGCACCGTCATCAGGATCCAGTAAGGCTTTGGCAAATGCAGCGCGGCACCCATCAGGCTGGCGATACTGAGCATCACGCTGAGTCGGGCGGCATTACGTAGCGCCGGAGATTTCAGCGACAGGTAGTTTTTGAGCGCTGCGAATAGCGGCAGGCGGCGTTCTTTATCGGCCATCAGGTTGCGCGGGTAGAGCGGGCGCTGGGAGCGCAGCACGCGGGCAATGCGGCTGAAGTGCCAGGCGCAGAACTGGCCAACCGGGTTATCTGGATGCTGGTCGGCAATTTTTTCCAGCGCGCCAATCTGCTTGTCCATATTGAAGCGGGTAGGGTAGCGGTGATAGAGAATATCGTCAGCCAGTACCCTCAGGCGTGACGCCACGGTCTGGGCGTTCCAGCGGATCACCGCTTCGGCGTGGCTGCGTTCAACCAGCTTTTGTACCTCTTCCGGCTGGTGCAAGCTGACGGAGATATGCTCCTGCAAGTCGAGCCCCACCTGGAAGGCGCGCAGCAGGCGCTTATAGTCGTTGTGCTGATTCGCGGCGAGCATGTGCAGCTGCTGGTAGCACTGAGAGATGAGATCCACCACCTTCTGTTGACGAGTGAGCAGCGGCGGCAGCGCGGTACTCGGGTCAGTGTGCTGGGTCAACAGGCTATATTTGGCTTCGCAGTACTCGGCGAGCTGTCGGTAGAGCAGGCTCAGCGATTCCCGCAGCGGCTGCTCGCGCCATATCCAGAACCACCACCAGTTAAACAGCCCATACCACAGCGTGCCGAACGCGTAGAGCAGTAGCGGCTCCCAGATGGGCATATTGCCCGCCAGGCTTAGGGTAAAGATAGAAGCAATCAGCGAGGCGGGCAGTAACCGCCCGTGCAACGCGCTGATTTCCGCCGTGACGCCCAGCAGCAGCGCAAGCCCGGTGAGAATCAACGGTAAGGGGATATCGTGCGCCAACAGCAGCTGCACGGCAAGGCTACATCCGGCAAACAGACAGCCACCGATAATCAGGCGTTTAAAGAAGCGCTTATGTGGGGTATCGAGACCGGCGATATTGCAGCAGGCAGGCACCAATGAAAACAGCAGACCCTGCTGGAGATGGCCGAACAGAAGCCCGATGGCAACCGGCAGGCATAACACCAGCGTTTGCCGCAGTGCATAGTTGACTTCGGGGTGGTAAATCAGCCTGCGCCACATAGGGGGAAAAACAAAAATGGCGTATTGCTTTTACAATACGCCATTTTGGGCTGGATTAGCGGGTTCCGTAGACGACAATGGTTTTGCCGTGCGCGGAGATCAGGTTCTGATCTTCCAGCATTTTCAGAATACGGCCCACGGTTTCACGGGAGCAGCCAACGATCTGACCAATTTCCTGACGGGTGATTTTGATCTGCATACCGTCCGGGTGGGTCATAGCGTCCGGCTGTTTCGCCAGGTTCAGCAGGGTCTGAGCGATACGACCGGTTACGTCCAGGAACGCCAGGTTACCAACTTTTTCAGAGGTGACCTGCAGACGACGCGCCATCTGAGAAGAGAGACGCATCAGAATGTCCGGGTTAACCTGGATCAGCTGGCGGAATTTTTTATAAGAGATTTCAGCAACTTCACAAGCGGTTTTTGCTCGTACCCATGCGCTGCGTTCCTGGCCTTCTTCGAACAGGCCCAGCTCACCGATAAAGTCGCCCTGGTTAAGGTAAGAGAGGATCATCTCTTTGCCTTCTTCATCCTTGATGAGTACAGCCACTGAGCCTTTTACGATGTAATACAGCGTCTCTGCTTTTTCACCCTGGTGAATCAGCGTGCTCTTCGATGGGTACTTATGAATATGGCAATGAGACAAGAACCATTCGAGAGTAGGGTCTGTTTGCGGTTTGCCAAGCACCATGCGCGGTTATCCTCTGTTATAAGCTCTTCCCAGCGGCAAAAACATTGCAGCCACTGGTTGCAATAGTATCCTTCCCGTTACCTGGGAAGTCGGCTGTCGAATAGGGTCGCAGCCTGTAATGTGATGTCCTCTGCATACATGCAGTACGTTTATGTATTACCGTAGCATCCCGACTGTTTTAGCATAGCTTTAGCCGTGTGTCTCCTGGTGTCTCGCTTCAGCATGACGGCGATCGCCTTCCATTGCGAGAATTGTTATGTGCGCGTAATCTGAGAAGAAAATTGCAACCTGGGAGTTAAATATTATGCAAGCACGTGTGAAATGGGTTGAAGGGTTAACCTTCCTCGGTGAGTCTGCTTCTGGCCACCAAATTTTGATGGACGGTAACTCCGGCGATAAAGCGCCGAGCCCGATGGAAGTCGTGCTGATGGCCGCCGGTGGTTGCAGTGCGATTGACGTCGTCTCTATCCTGCAAAAAGGTCGCAATGACGTGACCGACTGCGAAGTGAAGCTCACTTCTGAGCGCCGTGAGGAAGCCCCGCGTCTGTTTACGCACATCAACCTGCACTTTATCGTCACCGGTAAAGCGCTGAAGGATGCGGCGGTATCGCGTGCGGTCGATCTGTCTGCTGAGAAATACTGCTCAGTTGCGCTGATGCTCGAAAAAGCGGTCAATATCACTCACTCTTACGAAGTGATTGAAGGCTGATTGCATGCTAGACGTAGCCCGGCCGAACGCAGTGACGCCGGGGACATTCCCGGCGTCGGTGCTTGCGCACCTCGTCCGGGCTACCTGGTCTTGATGCTAGTTCCGACCTTCCATCAGCCGCTGCACCAGCGGCGTCATGATTAATTCCATCGCCAGCACCATCTTCCCGCCGGGAACGACCAGCGTATTCATATGCGAGATAAATGAACCCTGCAACATGGCCAGTAACCACGGGTAGTCGATGTGTTCGAGATTACGGAAGTGAATCACCACAAAACTCTCGTCCAGCGACGGAATGCTTTTGGCTGCAAACGGGTTAGAGGTATCGACCGTTGGTACACGCTGGAAGTTGATATGGGTGCGGGAGAACTGTGGGGTGATGAAGTTGATATAGTCTTCCATTGAGCGCACTACGGAATCCATCACCGCCTCGCGGGAGTGACCGCGCTCACTGGTGTCACGGATCATCTTCTGGATCCACTCCAGGTTAACAATCGGCACCACGCCAACCAGCAGATCAACATGCCGCGCGACATCGTGCTGCGGTGTCACCACGCCGCCGTGCAGTCCTTCATAGAACAGCACATCGGTCGGTTCCGGTAACGGCTGCCACGGCGTAAACGTGCCGGGTACCTGGTTCCAGGGAACCGCTTCATCATAGGTATGCAGGTATTTGCGCGACTTCCCCTGCCCGTTCAGGCCGTAGTCGCGAAAGGTTTGTTCCAGCAGGCCAAAGTCGTTGGCATCCGGGCCGAAATAGCTGATGTGGCGGCCAAGATCACGGGCCTTGCGGATAGCCATATCCATTTCCGGACGGGTGTAGCGGTGAAAGCTGTCGCCTTCGACTTCCGCCGCGCGCAGGTTGAGCTGAGCAAAGATTTTACGAAACGCGAGGCTGGTGGTGGTGGTTCCTGCTCCGCTGGAGCCGGTAACGGCAATGACCGGATGTTTGGCAGACATGCGAATAACTCCCTGAACAGACGACAACGGAAGCGGGGTAAACGCTTCCTGTCGTTAGAGTATAGTTAACCGCGAAATTGGTTACGGGGCATGATGTTGACGGTCTCGTGAAGTTCAGACCACACCAGCACCGCTTCGCCCGTTTGTAGCTGGTGTTTGACGTCGGCGACCTTTTGCGCAAGTGAACGTTCATATTCACCATAATCAGTGCCTTCGCGCAAGACAAAGCTTTCAATCAGATTATCCAGCGTCTCCGGGTCGATATCCTGCCAGGGAATCATCATGCTTTAGTCCCTAGCCACGGCATCAGCCAGGCGGGGATGCGTTTTTCCAGCCACATTTCCGGGTGGCGCAGCGTGCCGCCGATAAACCCGACGTGCCCGCCGTACTCGGTGAGCTGATAGACGACGTTGTCCGGCAGCTCTTCCTGGGCTGGAATGGAGTGGTGGTCCATAAACGGATCGTCTTTCGAGTGGATGATCAGCGTCGGTTTGGTGATTTTGCTTAAGATAGGCATCGCACTACATTGACGGTAGTAATCAATCGCATCGGCGAAGCCGTGGATCTTCGAGGTGATCGAATCGTCAAACTCGCGGATGCGGCGCATGCTTTTCAACTGACGCAGATCCACCGGCAGCGAGCCAGGATAGGCTTTGAGCTTGCGGGCGGCGTTGCCTTTCAGCAGGTTCAGCAGATAGCGCTGATAGACCCGCGAGAAGCCTTTATCCATGTGGTAGCTGCAGGCTTCCAGCATAAACGGCGCGGAGACAATCACCGCCGCATCGATCGGCACGTCGTCACCTTCTTTGGCCAGCAGGCAGGCCAGCATGTTGCCGCCCAGCGAGTAGCCGACCGCCGCCGTTGGCGCTTTACCGTATTCACGCTGTAGCCAGTTCAGGAACCAGGTGCCGTCTTCCGTTTCACCGGAGTGATAAATACGGTTCAGGCGGTTTGGCTCGCCGCTGCAGCCGCGAAAATGCATGACCACGCCTAGCCAGCCTTGCGCTTTCGCCGCGTTAATCAGGCCATGCGCGTACGGGCTGTGTAAGCTGCCCTCCAGACCATGAAACACCACCAGACGAGGCTTATGCAGCGCACCGGCCGGGTCTTCACTCCATGCTAAATCGACGAAGTCGCCGTCCGGCAGCTCAAGGCGTTGCCAGTGTGGGGTGAATTGCAGCTTGCGACGAAGCAGGCGTGGCAGCATCGTCTGAAGATGACGATTGCTTATGCCGCGCATGGGCACGAAGTCCGCGCTGCTTGAGGTGTCGATACTGAGATCGTGGTGGGTTGTTTCAGTCATAACTCGGCGATGTTTACCTGGAATCTGCGCCTACTATACCGTCACTTTGCCATCGTGTTTATGAAAATGAGGCATCGGTAGTCGTTTTTCTCCCATCAGGATCTGATCCTAATCACAATTTGTTACTTCAATTATTACTCTCAGGCTAATGATTCTCTCCTACGCTTAATTGATGACTTTCTCACCAGGGTGCACACTCTTTTCAGTGTTAAGCAATCAAAATGATTAGCTGAATCAGGAGGTTAATAATGTTATCTGGGCAAACACCAGCACGCGTCTGGAACACACGCCGCACCGAAAAACAGCGGCGTCTGGCTTCCGTCCCGGTGCAGGGCAAGGTTCTGCCAACCGCAGACCTGACCGCAATGCTGGAAAAACTGATCGCGCCGGGTGACCGCGTGGTATTAGAAGGGAATAACCAAAAGCAGGCAGATTTCTTATCCCGCATGCTGGCCGAGGTTAACCCGCAGATTGTGCACGACCTGCACATGATCATGCCGAGCGTCGGCCGCAGCGAGCATCTGGACATCTTCGAAAAAGGGATCGCCCGCAAGCTGGACTTCTCCTTCTCCGGTACTCAGAGCCTGCGTATTTCGCAACTGCTGGAAGATGGTCAGTTGGAAATCGGCGCCATCCACACCTACATCGAGCTTTATTCCCGTCTGTACGTTGACCTGTCGCCAAACGTGGCGCTGATTGCCGGTTTTAAAGCCGACCGCAAAGGTAACCTCTACACCGGGGCGAGCACCGAAGATACCCCAGCGCTGGTTGAAGCCGCCGCGTTCCACGACGGTATCGTCATCGCACAGGTGAACGAGCTGGTGGACGATGAATGCGACCTGCCGCGCGTGGATATCCCTGGCTCCTGGGTGGATTTCGTGGTTGTGGCCGACAAACCGTTCTTTATCGAACCGCTGTTCACCCGTGACCCGCGTCTCATTAAACAGGAACACATCCTGATGGCGATGATGGCGATTAAAGGCATCTACGCGGAACACCAGGTCCAGTCACTGAACCACGGTATCGGCTTTAACACCGCGGCTATCGAACTGCTGCTGCCAACTTACGGCGAACAGCTCGGCCTGAAAGGCAAAATCTGTAAACACTGGACGCTGAACCCGCATCCAACGCTGATTCCGGCGATTGAGAGCGGCTGGGTTGAAAGCGTGCACTGCTTCGGCGGCGAGCTGGGGATGGAAGAGTACATCCGCGCCCGTCCTGACATCTTCTTTACCGGTTCCGACGGCTCGATGCGTTCTAACCGCGCCTTCTGCCAGCTGGCAGGTCAGTACGCGGTGGATATGTTCATCGGTTCTACCTTACAGGTTGATGGCTACGCCAACTCCTCTACCGTGACCCGCGGTCGTCTTTCTGGCTTCGGTGGCGCGCCAAACATGGGTCATGACCCACACGGTCGTCGTCATGCAACGCCTGCCTGGCTGAACATGATCACCGAACCGGACCCAATGCAGCGCGGTAAAAAACTGGTGGTGCAGATGGTCGAAACCTTCCAGGCGGGCGTGAAGCCAACCTTCGTTGAAAAACTGGACGCGGTTGATGTGGCGAAAGCCTCCGGCATGCCGCTGGCACCGGTGATGATCTACGGCGACGACGTGACCCACGTGCTGACCGAAGAAGGTATTGCTTACCTCTACCGCGCCAAAGATCTTGAAGAGCGCCGTGCGATGGTAGCTGCGGTCGCGGGTATCACCGATATCGGTCTGGGCGTTGACGCGAAACGCGTAGCCGAGCTGCGTCAGAGCGGCAAGGTTGTCTATCCGGAAGATATGGGCATTCGTCGTACCGATGCCACCCGTTCGCTGCTGGCGGCTGGTAGCGTCGCTGACCTGGTGGAATGGTCCGGCGGTCTTTACAACCCACCTGCGAAATTCCGGAGCTGGTAATGAAACTTCTGCCCCAGATTCAGGTTGAAGGCGGTGCCGAATGGCTGGCGCGAACCGCCACGCAGTGTCTGATTGACGAAGCACGATTAAGCCCGAAACCCGGTCTGGTGGACAGTCGGGGGAACGGTGCGCACCACGATTTATCGCTTGCGCTAATGGAGCGCTCCGCGCACAGCCTGACCCCCACGTTTCAGGCGCTGGCGCAACAAAGCTGGCAACGTCCGGCGGATATTGCGCTTAGACAAACCATAGGGCGACTCGGCCGCGAAGGCGAGCAACAGATGATGGCGGCCACCGGCGGGGTCAATACCCACCGAGGTGCGATTTGGGCACTGGGACTGCTGGTGAGCGCCGTGGCAATGCATGGCGGAGCGGGCAACGCGAAACAGGTTGCCGCGACCGCCGCCGAACTGGCGAAGCTGCCAGATGCCGCGGCCCCAAAAGTGTTTAGCAAAGGGCTGCGCGCCACCCACCGTTATCAGGTGCCGGGCGCGCGTGAAGAGGCGCAGCAGGCGTTTCCACATGTGATGCAGCGTGCGTTGCCGCAGCTACGGCTAAGCCGACTTAACGGCAGCAGCGAAGCCCATGCGAGGCTCGACGCGCTGATGGCGATCATGACCTCACTGACCGATACCTGCGTGCTGTCCCGCGCCGGGTTGGAAGGGTTGGACGCTATGCAGGACGGCGCTCGCGCAGTGCTGAACGCGGGCGGAAGCGCCCATCCGGCGGGTCAGGCGGCATTGGCCGCGCTTGATAGCCACATGCTATCGCTGAACGCCTCGCCGGGCGGTGCCGCTGATTTGCTCGCCGCCACCCTGTTTCTCGATCGCATCGAATCGCCTTATTTCAAGCATTAAGAGGATGTTATGGAACACATTACGTTAACCGTACCGGCCAGCCGCACCTTAAGCGGCAAAGCGCTGGCAGGCGTTGTGGGCTCCGGGGATATGGAGGTGTTATTCACCGCCGACCAGGGCCAGACGTTAACCATTGATATCACCACTTCTGTCGATAACAGCCGCAGCCGCTGGGAAGCGCTGATTAACCGTCTGCAAACGGTCAGCAGCCTGCCTGCCGGCAAACTGACCATCCACGACTTCGGCGCGACGCCGGGCGTGGCGCGCATCCGTATCGAACAGGTTTTTGAAGAGGTGAGCTATGCGTGATGATCGCAGTTTTATCGAATTAAAAGCACGCCAGCGTGCGCATGCGCTGCTGGATGAAGGCAGCTACCGTGAACTGCTCGACCCGTTTGAAGGCGTGATGTCGCCGTGGCTGGGCGCGCAGGGCATTGTCCCACAGGCCGATGATGGCATGGTCGTGGCAAAAGGCACCATCAATGGTAAACCGGCCGTTGTGGTGGCGATTGAAGGCGCATTTCAGGGCGGCAGCATGGGCGAAGTGTCCGGTGCCAAAATGGCGGCGGCGCTGGAGCTGGCGGCGGAAGATAATCGTAACGGCATCCCAACTCAGGCCGTTCTGAGCCTGGAAACCGGCGGTGTACGTTTACAAGAAGCGAACCTGGGCCTGGCGGCGATTGCCGATATCCACGCGGCGATTGTTGACCTGCGTCGTTACACCCCGGTGATCGGCATTGTGGCCGGTACCGTGGGCTGCTTCGGTGGGATGTCTATCGCGGCGGCGCTGTGTAGCTATCTGATTGTGACCCGCGAAGCGCGTCTTGGCCTGAACGGCCCGCAGGTCATCGAACAGGAAGCCGGGATTGAAGAATACGATTCCCGCGACCGTCCGTTTATCTGGAGCATGACCGGCGGCGAAATTCGCTACGAAAGCGGTCTGGTTGAAGCGCTGGTCGGTGACGGCGTTAACGCGGTGAAAGCCGCCATGAACGATGCGCTGGCGAAAGGCGTTCCGGCGAAACATCGCACCGATAACTATGCCTGGTATCTCGACCGTCTGACGAATTTCGATACCCGCAAACAGGCGGATACCGAACAGATTCATGCGCTCTTCGCCCGGGAGGTGAAATGATGAGTAACGCAATTAGCCGTGGCGAATTATGGCTGGAAACGCTGGTTCCGAACGCCAAACGAATCGAAGGGCTGTGCCCGTCTGTGCAGGCCGCTGACGGTGAACTTAACGGTGAAACGGTACGTTTTGTTGCCGTGGTGCCGGATGCCAATAACCACTTCCCGCGCGCAGCGAAAGGGGAAGTCGGTCTGCTGGAAGGCTGGACGCTGGCAAAAGTGGTCAGTGAAACCATCGCCGCAGACGCTGATAAAGCGGTGAAACGTCCGATTGTGGCGGTGATTGATGTACCAAGCCAGGCCTACGGTCGCCGTGAAGAAGGTTTCGGTATTCACCAGGCGCTGGCCGGTGCCGCCGCGGCGTATGCCAACGCGCGTCTGGCGGGCCACCCGGTGATTGGCCTGATTGTCGGTAAAGCGATGTCCGGTGCGTTTCTGGCGCACGGCTACCAGGCGAATCGCCTGATCGCCTTCAACGACAAAGGCGTGCTGATTCACGCCATGGGTAAAGAGTCGGCGGCGCGTATCACCCTGCGTACCGTTGACGCGCTGGAAAAACTGGCGGCGACTATTCCGCCAATGGCGTATGACATCAGCAACTACGCCACGCTGGGGCTGCTGGAAAATCTGCTGGATATCAGCAACCCAGATGCGCCATCTGCAAACGATCTGACGCTGGTGGTGAACACCTTGCAACAGGCCATCAAAGACGCTCGTCAGGACCCGACGCTGAAAAGCCGTCTGGGTGCTGACAACCGCCGCAGCTCTGCCCTCGTACGCGAACGCATGCGGGCAAGCTGGTAAGAAAAAAGAGACCTGCCGGATGTACGGCTCCATGGGCGCTTCCCAGCGCCCATGTGGGCACTTGCATCTGAAAAATAATAATCATCGCGCCAGTGCTAACTTTTTTTCATTACAGGTGAAATATGACTTACGTAATTGTTCATGCTCTTGCTCCGATTTTCGTCATCATGCTGCTGGGATTCTGGGCCGGTAAGGCCAAAATGGTCGACAATAAAAACGTCTCCCTGCTTAACATCTTCGTCATGGACTTTGCTTTACCCGCTGCGCTGTTTAGCGCGACGGTACAAACCCCATGGGCCGGTATTGTTGCTCAGTCGCCGTTGATTCTGGTACTGACGCTGGCGATGTGGATCACCTACGCCGCTATCTACTTTATGGCGACCAAGTTGTTCAACAAATCACCGCAGGATGCCGCCGTGTTGACCCTGACCGTGGCGCTGCCAAACTACGCTGCGCTGGGCCTGCCGATTCTGGGGAGCGTGCTGGGTGAAACCTCGTCGACTTCGCTTTCCGTTGCCGTTTCCATCGCCTGTGGTTCTGTGTTGATGACGCCGTTCTGCCTGCTGATTCTGGAACGTGAAAAAGCGCGTGCCGAAGGCGGTAACTCCGGTTCTACGCTGTCTATGCTGCCGGTACTGATGTGGCGTTCGATTAAAAAACCTATCGTGATGGGCCGCTGCTGGGGGTTATCCTCTCCGCGATTGGCATCAAAATGCCGGAGCTGGTGCTGGCGGCCATTAAACCGCTGGGCCTGTCTGCGACCGCCGCTGCGCTGTTCCTGACCGGCGTTATCCTCTCTGCGCGTAAACTGCAGATCAACACCGTGGTGATTACCTCAACCATCGCTAAGCTGCTGATTCAACCGGCCATTGCCTGGGGCATCGTGCTTATTTTTGGCCTGCATGGTTCCGTGGCGATTACCGCTATCCTGATGATTGCGCTGTCTGCAGGCTTCTTCGGCGTGGTATTCGGTAACCGCTTTGGCGTGCAGTCGCCGGATGCAGAAGCCGTGCTGCTGTTGAGCTCCGTACTGTGTATCCTGTCGCTGCCGCTGTTTATCTCGCTGACTTCAGGAATCTAAATCATGAGCACAACATTACGTCCACACGACCTTATCTGGCTGAATACGCGCGACGCGCTTGAAGATGTCACGGAATCCTGGGTGGATACCGTCTGGCATAGCGGCCTGCCGGTAGTGGTGCGACGTGATGTTGATGCGCAGGGGCGCATTCCCGTGGGCGTCCGCGGGATGAAGCGCGACCAGCGCGCCGCCGGTTGGGTGAAAGCAGAGGCGGTCGTCCGTGTCTGCTCGCCGGAATCGCTGGTGGACCCGCTGTCGCTGCTGCGCTCGCCCTTTATCTCTCAGCCACCGGTCCAGGTGGCTTTGTTATTGGCGCAGCAGACATGGCCGTGGACGTGGGGCATTACCGGCAGTACCGGCTATGCGCTGGCAACCGGGATCCCGGTTATCCATGCGGCAAGCGATCTGGATCTGTTGATCCGTGCGCCGCAGCCGCTCTCCCGTGAAGCGCTGGAAACGTGGCAGCAGCAGCTAACGGCCGGACTTTGCCGGGCGGATACCCAAGTGGATACGCCGCGCGGCGGCTTTGCCCTCAATGAATGGCTGCGCGATGGAAAAGCACTATTAAAAACCTCGCAGGGGCCGCAGTTGGTTCGCGACCCATGGGGCAGGGAGGAGTGATGAAAATTCTGTTTACCTTCCCGGGGCAGGGAACGCAGCACGCAGGAATGCTGCAAAACCTTCCGGGGACGGAACTGGCCCAGGCGCGTGAGGCGCTTGGCGCTGAGGTTGATACGCTGGATACCCCTGAGGCGCTCAAACATACCCGAGCCGTTCAACTGTCTCTGCTGATTGCTGGCGTTGCATGGGCGCGCGAGCTAGAGCGTCGTGGTGTAGCGCCTGATATCGTCAGTGGACTCTCCATTGGCGCGTACCCGGCGGCGGTAGTTGCCGGTGCGCTCGACTTCGCCGACGCGCTGACGCTGGTGGCGCTGCGCGGTGACCTGATGGAGCAGGCCTATCCACACGGCTACGGCCTGACGGCAATCATGGGGCTGACGCTGAGTCAGGTGGAGAGCCTGGTAGAAGGCAGCGGCACCTATATCGCTAACCTGAACGCTGAAACGCAGATTGTGATTGCCGGTCCTGATGAAGCGATGGCCGACGTGGCGAAACGCGCGATGGCCAAAGGGGCCAGTAAGGCACCTCGCCTGGCGGTGAGCGTGCCGTCGCATTGTGAACTGTTGGCCGAGCCCGCGCACAAGCTGGTTGAGGCGTTCAGCCATGTGACGCTTTCCCGCCCGCGCTACGCCTACCTGAGCGGCAGCACCGGTCGCGTGCTGTGGCAGCCGGAACGTATTGCTGACGATCTGGCGATGAATATGGCGCGCACGGTGCGCTGGCAGGAGGCGGTTATCTCCGCCAACGAACGTGAAGCACGGCTGGCGATTGAAATGCCGCCCGGTGGCATACTGACCTGCTTAACGCGTCAGGCGGCGTGGGAAGGGGAGTCTATCTCTCTTGAGCGTAGCGGCGTGGAGGTTGCCGTGCACCTGGCGAGACGCCTTCGTGCGTGATGTGATTGCCCGATGGCGCTGCGCTTATCGGGCCTACAACTCGCACCTGATGTAGGCCGGATAAGACGCGTAGCGTCGCCATCCGGTAATCAGGCATTCTGGTTCAGCGTTCTGGCATACATGCGCCCTTCGGCGGCCAGCGCCAACAGGCTTGGGTCGCGCTCGCGGTTACGGGCAAAGACAATCGCGATAAGCTGCTGCATCTGATAGGGCTCAGCGAGCTTTTGCAGCTTCACGGTATTCTCATACATCTTCTTCATTCGCCCGGGCATCAAACAGAAGCCAACCCCAGCCTGTACCAGACTGAGCATCGAGAAAATGTCGTTTACGCGGGTGACGATTTCAGGCTCGAACCCCGCAATATGAAACGCTTCCTGGAAACCCGCGTAGGTCGCAAACCCTTCCGCCAGCGACACAAATTTCTCATTGCGATAGTGGCGCAGATCCGCCTTAAGGGTGGCGTCAAGCGTAGCGGTCATCGGTGCGGCGAGGTAGATATCGTCGTGGAACAGGGGGAGTACTTCGAGGCTGTTGCGGTCGATTTCACTTTCAGAAATGGAGATGAGGATCGCGTCCAGCACGCCGTCTTCCAGCATCTTCAGCAGCGCTTCGTTGGAACCCATGGTGAGATCCAGTTCCAGGTCCGGGCGACGCAGCTTCATGCCCATAATCAGGTGCGGCACCGTCTCCAGCGTCAGCGAGTAAAGAGTTCCAACGCGTAACCGACCCTGGCCTACGCCTGCCGTTTTGCGCGTTTCTTCCAGACCGCGCTCCATCAGTTGGGTGACTTCCTGGCAGTACTCCAGCAGCGTCCATGCCGCGGGCTGGGCGATAAGATTACGCCCTTTGTGCACGAACAGCGGACAACGAACGTTCTCTTCCAGCGTGTGCAGCGCCCGGTGTACGCTGACGCCGCTGATATTCAGCGCCTCAGCGGTGCGGGCGATGTTGCCCTTCTCCATAAAGGTCATGAAGATGGTCAGCTTGCGGAAGGTAATATCGTCGGTGATTGATAGGTTCATCGCCCGCTCCCGTGGCTTAGTCGTTTTGCATCATCTGCTCAAGCTGCTCCTGCGCCTCGAGCCACGCCATTTCGCACTCTTCCAGCCCGGATTTAGCGCTGGCCTGAAGCTGTAAGCATTCGGTCATTTCGGCTTTACGGCCTGGTTCATACAGGCTGCTGTCGCCGAGCTTCTCTTCCGCCTGCGCCAGCTGTGCATTGAGCTTCTCCATCTCTTTTTCCAGACGGGTAATCTCTTTACGCAGCGGCTGCGTCAGGGTGCGCAGTTCCGCTTCGCGGCGCTTCTGGTCTTTACGCGACTGCGCGCTATTGGCGTTGTTCTCTTTCGGCGTGTCATCGGCCTGGTTTTCCAGCTTCTGCACGTCGCTTAGCCACTGCTGATAATCTTCCAGATCGCCATCGAACGGCTCGACTTTTTTGTCGTGCACCAGATAGAGATCGTCGGTAGTGGAGCGGATCAGGTGACGGTCGTGCGAGACCACAACCAGCGCGCCTTCGAAATCGATTAAGGCTTCGGTCAGCGCCTGACGCATGTCGAGGTCAAGGTGGTTAGTCGGTTCATCGAGCAGCAGCAGGTTCGGACGCTGCCAGACGATAAGCGCCAGCACCAGGCGGGCCTTCTCGCCGCCAGAGAAGCGAGCGGTCTGCTCGGTGACTTTATCGCCCTGGAAGCCGAAGCCGCCCAGGTAGTCACGCAGCTTTTGCTCTAACTCCTGCGGCGCCATGCGCGCCAGATGCTGCAACGGCGATTCATCCGCGCGCAGGAATTCCAGTTGATGCTGAGCGAAGTAGCCCAGCTTAATGCCTTTGGCGAGGCCGATTTCACCGTGCAGCGGCTCAAGTTCGCCCGCCAGCAGTTTAATCAGCGTCGATTTACCCGCACCGTTGCGACCCAGCAGTCCGATACGCGAGCCCGGCACCAGGTTCAGTTTGATCGACTCGAGGATCGTGCGGTCGCCGTAACCCGCGCTGACCTTTTCCATTTTCAGTAATGGGTTCGGCAGGCTTTCCGGCGCGCGGAAGCTGAAGTGGAACGGGTTATCGACGTGGGCCGGGGCAATTAGCTCCATACGCTCAAGCATCTTGATACGGCTCTGTGCCTGCTTGGCCTTCGTAGCCTTCGCACGGAAACGGTCGATATAGCTTTGCAGATGCGCCACGCGCTCCTGCTGACTTTCGTACATCGCCTGCTGTTGAGCCAGGCGGGTGGCGCGCTGCACCTCAAACGAGCTGTAGTTGCCGGTGTACTCGAACATAGTTTCCTGTTCGATATGAATAATTTTGTCGATAACCGGGTCAAGGAAGTCGCGGTCGTGGGAAATCAGAATCAGCGTGCCCTGATAACTTTTGAGCCATCTTTCCAGCCAGATAACCGCATCGAGGTCGAGGTGGTTAGTCGGTTCATCGAGCAGCAGCAGGTCGGAGCGGCAAATCAGCGCCTGCGCCAGGTTAAGGCGCATACGCCAGCCGCCCGAAAAGTCGCTGACCGGGCGGTCGAGCTGTTCATTGCTGAAGCCCAGACCGTGCAGCAGGCTGGAGGCGCGAGAGCGGATAGTCCACGCGTCAATCGCGTCCAGCTTGCCATGAACGGTGGCGATGGCATGGCCATCATCGCGTTCGTTGGCATCGTTCAGTTGGGCTTCAAGCTGGCGGTATTCACGGTCACCGTCAATGACATAGTCCAGAGCAGGCTGAGGCAGGGCAGGGGTTTCCTGGTTTACCCACGCCAGTTGCCAGCTGCTCGGATAGGTAAAGTTGCCGCCATCGGCGCTTATCTCGTTTTTCAGCAGCGCGAGCAGCGTGGATTTGCCGCAGCCGTTTTTGCCCACCAGGCCGACTTTCTGCCCTGGGTTGATGGTGGCCGATGCGTTATCCAGCAGGACACGCACGCCGCGACGAATTTGTAACGAGGAGAAAACAATCATAAGGCGCCGTATGTTCTGAATATGTTAAATTGTCATTGTGGTAATGTAGTGTGGTAAGCGAATCGCTAGACCGGGCCGCAATGGTAGCCCAAAACGATGACTATACACAAAATCATTCAGGTTGCGTCCCGCTACCAGAAAGAGGATGTGATTGACGCCCGGGAGGGGAATGATGTCACAGACGGCGAAAGTCCTGCTTGTCTATGCCCATCCGGAATCACAGGACTCGGTGGCTAACCGGGTTTTGCTTAAACCGGCTTCGCAGTTAAGCAACGTAACCGTGCACGATCTCTACGCGCACTATCCTGATTTTTTTATTGATATTCCTCGCGAGCAGGCGCTGCTGCGCGAGCACGATGTCATCGTGTTTCAACATCCTCTTTATACCTATAGCTGCCCGGCTTTGCTCAAGGAGTGGCTGGATCGCGTGTTAAGTCGCGGTTTTGCCAGCGGCATTGGCGGAAACCAGCTGGCGGGTAAGTACTGGCGTAGCGTGATTACGACCGGGGAACCGGAAAGCGCCTATCGCCACGACGGGCTCAATCGCTACCCGATGAGCGATATTCTGCGCCCGTTCGAACTGACGGCTGCCATGTGCCATATGCACTGGCTGAGCCCAATCATCATCTACTGGGCGCGGCGTCAGCCGCCCGATGAACTAGCAAGCCACGCGAAAGCCTATGCCGACTGGCTAGCAGCGCCGATAACGGCAGGGGGGCGATGATGGAAGGTTCTGATTTATTACTGGCCGGAGTGCTGTTTCTTTTCGCGGCGGTGGCCGCGGTGCCACTGGCAGCGCGGCTGGGTATCGGTGCGGTATTAGGCTATCTGTTAGCGGGTATCGCCATCGGCCCGTGGGGGCTTGGGTTTATCAGCGATGTGGATGAAATTCTCCACTTCTCCGAGCTGGGCGTGGTGTTCCTGATGTTTATCATCGGCCTGGAGCTGAATCCGGCCAAGCTGTGGCAGCTACGACGCCCTATCTTCGGCATTGGCGCGGCGCAGGTGATGTTCAGCGCGGTGATCCTCGGCGGGCTGTTGATGTTGACTCACTTCTCCTGGCAGGCGGCGGTGATTGGCGGGATCGGCCTTGCGATGTCATCGACCGCGATGGCGCTACAACTGATGCGTGAGAAGGGGATGAATCGCAGCGAATCCGGGCAGCTAGGCTTCTCGGTGCTGTTATTCCAGGATCTGGCGGTCATTCCCGCGTTAGCGCTGGTTCCGCTGCTGGCCGGTGCGGGCGATGAACATTTTGATTGGCAAACCGTTGGCCTGAAAGTATTGGCCTTTGGCGGAATGCTGATTGGCGGGCGTTACCTTCTCCGCCCGGTATTTCGTTTTATTGCCAGCTCAGGCGTGCGTGAAGTGTTTACTGCCGCGACGCTGCTACTGGTGCTGGGGTCGGCGCTGTTTATGGACGCGCTGGGGCTCTCGATGGCGCTGGGCACTTTCATTGCGGGCGTGCTGTTGGCCGAAAGTGAATATCGCCACGAGCTGGAAATTGCTATCGAGCCGTTTAAAGGGCTGTTGCTGGGGCTGTTCTTTATCTCGGTGGGGATGTCGCTCAACCTCGGCGTGCTCTACACCCATCTGCTGGTAGTGATTGGCAGTGTGGTCCTGCTGGTGGCGGTGAAAACCCTGGTGCTGTACCTGCTGGCGCACCTTCACGGTATGCGCAGTTCGGAGCGGATGCAGTTTGCCGGCGTGCTGAGCCAGGGCGGTGAGTTTGCCTTTGTGCTCTTCTCGGCGGCCTCGTCATTTAAAGTCTTTAAGGGCGACCAGATGTCGCTGCTGCTGGTGGTGGTGACGCTGTCGATGATGACCACGCCGCTGCTGATGAAGCTTGTGGATCTTACGCTGTCGCGCCGCTTTAACGGGCCGGAAGAAGAAGACGAAGCGCCGTGGGTGGACGACGATAAGCCGCAGGTGATTGTGGTGGGCTTTGGGCGCTTCGGACAGGTGATTGGTCGCCTGCTGATGGCCAACAAGCTGCGGATCACGGTGCTGGAACGCGACATCAGCGCGGTCAACCTGATGCGTAAATACGGCTATAAGGTTTATTACGGCGATGCAACCCAGGTTGAACTGTTACGTTCGGCAGGCGCTGAGCAGGCGCAGTCGATAGTGATTACCTGTAACGAGCCGGAAGACACCATGAAGCTGGTGGAAATCTGCCAGCAGAACTTCCCGCACCTGAAGATTATGGCTCGTGCGCGAGGACGTGTGGAGGCGCACGAACTGCTGCAGGCGGGCGTGGTACAGTTTTCCCGTGAGACTTTTTCCAGTGCGCTGGAACTGGGGCGAAAAGCGCTTATCTCCACCGGTATGCACCCGCATCAGGCGCAACGCGCACAGCTGCACTTCAAGCGTCTGGATATGCGCATGCTGCGTGAACTGATGCCGGTACATAGCGATACCCAACAAATTTCTCGCGTGCGGGAAGCGCGGCGAGAGCTGGAGGAGATCTTCCAGCGCGAAATGCAACAAGAGCGGCGGCAGCTGGACGGCTGGGACGAATTTGAATAGAAGGTGAGTATGGCGGTACGTAAACGTTTTATCGCGGGCGCGAAATGCCCGTCGTGTCAGGCGCAGGACTCTATGGCGATGTGGCGCGAGAATAATATCGATGTGGTTGAGTGCGTTAAGTGCGGACACCAGATGCGAGAAGCGGATAAAGAAGCCCGCGAACACGTTCGCAAAGAGGAACAAGTGATCGGTATTTTTCATCCGGAGTAGCGATCCGTGCTGTCTTTTTTTAAGCTTATGGGTACACGGGTGTAGAATTCCGCTACAATCTGCGCCACTAAAATATTCCCATGCTCAGGAGATATCATGAAAGTAGCAAAAGACCTGGTGGTCAGCCTGGCCTATCAGGTACGTACAGAAGACGGTGTATTGGTTGATGAGTCTCCGGTAAGTGCACCGCTTGACTACCTGCATGGTCACGGTTCCCTGATCTCCGGCCTGGAAAACGCGCTGGACGGTCACGAAGTTGGTGATAAATTCGACGTTGCTGTTCAAGCTAACGACGCTTACGGTCAGTACGACGAAAACCTGGTGCAGCGCGTTCCTAAAGACGTCTTCATGGGCGTTGACGAACTGCAGGTTGGCATGCGCTTCCTGGCTGAAACCGACCAGGGTCCAGTACCGGTTGAAATCACCGAAGTTGAAGACGACCACGTTGTGGTTGACGGCAACCACATGCTGGCTGGCCAGAACCTGAAGTTCAACGTTGAAGTTGTTGCTATCCGCGAAGCAACCGAAGAAGAACTGGCTCACGGCCACGTTCACGGTGCGAACGGTCACGACCACGATCATGACCACGACCACGACGGTTGCTGCGGCGGTCACGGCCATGACCACGGTCACGACCACGGCGGCGAAGGCTGCTGCGGCGGTGGCGGTAAAGGCCACGGCGGCTGCGGTTGCCACTAATCCCTCTCGTTCTGTAGAACGATGGATACAAAAAAAGCGGGGAAACCCGCTTTTTTTACGCCTCAATAGTGAGGTGGTGGCGTCTCTTCTGACTGAGATGCCATATTTGACGGCTGACTGGCCTTGAGTTTTTCCGTCAGCAGTCGCAGATGTTCGCGAAGCTTTGCCATCTCCATTTCATGAGCTGTGACCGTCATGTTAAGGTCATCGATGGTGATCTCCTGAAAGGCCAGACGGCTCTCAAGCTCTGCCAGACGCGCTTCGATAGTCGTTTCTTGCATGATGTCCTCTCTACTGTTATCACCGCAATCGCCGCGGATTCTACGCAACTTTGCTCAGCCGTGCAGCCCCTCTTTAATGAGGCTGGAAACTAATTTAAACAAAAAGAGTCTGAAAAGAGTCGATATGAGAAGCGTTCATATGTAGATTTCCTCTACAACGTTCTATAGTACGCTTCTCATTTAGTTAACATTGGGGCGAGAGGCCCCGGCCCTGGAGAGATGGATGAAATCACTGTTTAAAGTAACGCTTCTGGCAACCACAATGGCCGTTGCACTGAATGCTCCTCTGACCTTCGCAGCTGACGCGGCTGCTAAAGCTGCACCAGCAGCTGATGCGAAAGCGGCTCCGGCAGCAGGCAGCAAAGCTGCATTCAAAAATGACGACCAGAAATCTGCCTATGCGCTGGGCGCATCGCTGGGTCGTTACATGGAAAACTCTCTGAAAGAACAGGAAAAACTGGGTATCAAGCTGGATAAAGACCAGCTGATCGCCGGTGTTCAGGATGCGTTTGCTGATAAGAGCAAGCTGTCCGATCAAGAGATCGAACAAACTCTGCAGGCGTTTGAAACTCGCGTGAAGACCTCCGCTCAGGCGAAGATGGAAAAAGACGCCGCTGATAACGAAGCAAAAGGTAAGGCTTTCCGCGACAAGTTCGCCAAAGAGAAAGGCGTGAAAACCGCTAAATCTGGCCTGCTGTACAAAGTAGAGAAAGAAGGTACCGGCGACGCGCCGAAAGATAGCGACACCGTTGTCGTTAACTACAAAGGTACGCTGATCGACGGTAAAGAGTTCGATAACTCTTACACCCGTGGTGAACCTCTCTCCTTCCGTCTGGACGGCGTTATCCCGGGCTGGACTGAAGGTCTGAAAAACATCAAGAAGGGCGGTAAAATCCAGCTGGTTATTCCACCGGATCTGGCTTACGGCAAAACCGGCGTTCCGGGTATTCCGGCTAACTCCACCCTGGTGTTCGATGTTGAACTGTTAGACATCAAACCGGCACCGAAAGCCGATGCGCAGCCAGACGCTGCACCGGCTGATAAAGCGGCCGACGCCAGCAAAAAATAAGATAGCGAAAGCCGCCGCCCAATGGGCGGCGGCTTTTTATTATCTACAGGATATAATTAATGCTGGAAAGCGCCTTATGCGCTGTATTACTTTAGATGCCCCTAATAGTGATGAGCCTGCCCTGACAACATAACGACAGGCTCCTGAAAAGGAGTGCTTTTTTTCATGTCCAGGTCGCTTTTAACCAACGAAACCAGTGAACTTGATTTACTGGATCAACGTCCTTTCGATCAAACTGACTTCGATATTCTAAAATCCTACGAAGCGGTTGTGGACGGGTTGGCGATGCTCATTGGTTCCCACTGCGAAATCGTGTTGCATTCACTTCAGGATTTAAAATGCTCGGCGATACGCATCGCGAACGGCGAACATACCGGGCGTAAAATCGGTTCTCCGATTACCGATCTCGCGCTCCGCATGCTGCATGATATGACCGGGGCAGATAGCAGCGTTTCCAAATGCTATTTTACTCGCGCCAAAAGCGGCGTACTGATGAAGTCCGTTACCATCGCAATCCGTAACCGTGATCACCGGGTTATCGGCTTACTGTGCATCAACATGAACCTCGATGTCCCGTTCTCACAGATAATGAACACCTTTATCCCGCCGGAAACGCCGGAAGTGGGTTCTGCGGTTAACTTCGCGTCCTCCGTTGAGGACCTGGTCACCCAGACGCTGGAGTTCACCATCGAAGAGGTGAACGCCGATCGCAACGTTTCCAATAACGCCAAGAATCGCCAGATCGTGCTCAATCTTTATGAGAAAGGTATCTTTGACATCAAGGATGCGATTAACCAGGTCGCCGACCGTCTGAACATCTCCAAACACACCGTCTATCTCTACATTCGTCAGTTCAAGAGCGGTGATTTCCTGGGGCAAGATAAGTAATGCGTTTTGCCCTGATGGTGACCGGCCCCGCCTATGGCACCCAGCAGGCGAGCAGCGCGCTGCAGTTTGCCAAAGCTGCACTGGCGGAAGGTCACGAGATAGCCTGCGTATTTTTCTACCGGGAAGGGGTCTATAACGCCAATCAGCTGACCTCACCTGCCAGCGATGAATTCGATTTGGTCCGCGCCTGGCAATCATTGCATGACGAAAATGGCGTGGCGTTGCATATCTGTGTAGCCGCCGCGCTGCGCCGTGGCATAACCGATGAAACCGAGGCCCGGCAGCTTGGCCTGCCGACGTTTAATCTCCAGCCCGGTTTTTCGCTGAGCGGATTAGGCTCGTTGGCCGAAGCCGCGCTAACCTGCGATCGAATGGTACAGTTCTGATGAAACGAGTTGCGTTTGTTTTTTCCTCCGCCCCGCATGGCAGTAGCGCCGGCAGGGAAGGGCTGGATGCGCTGCTGGCAACATCAGCTCTGAGCGAAGACCTCGGCGTGTTCTTTGTGGGTGACGGCGTGTTTCAAGTACTCAGCCAGCAGCAGCCTGGGGTTATTCTCGCTCGTGACTACATTGCCACTTTCAAGCTGCTTTCGCTCTATGATATTGAGAACTGCTGGATCTGCGCGGCATCCCTGCGAGAACGTGGACTGACGGTGGAGACGACGTTTGTCACCGACGTTGAACCGCTGGAAGCGGATGCGCTGCGCCAGCGCCTTAACGACTACGATGTGATCCTGCGCTTCTGAGGCCCTCATGCTGCATACGTTACGCACTTCTCCCTGGCACGCCGACATTAGCGAGATGACCCGCCTGATGGATGATGGCGACGACCTGCTGCTGATCGCCGATGGCGTGTTAGCTGCGGTGGAAAACAGCCGTTTCCTTGAAATTCTCCGCGCAGCCCCCATATCCATCCACGTGTTGAATGAAGATGTGCAAGCGCGCGGTCTTTGTGCTCAAATTTCGAGCGATGTCATCATGGTCAGCTATACTGACTTCGTCAGGTTAACGGTAAAACACGCTGCTCAGATCGCCTGGTAGTGTCTTTGCCGTTGTATATTTCTTGACACCCTTTCGGCATAGCCCTAAAATTTCGCGTCCTCATATTATATGAGGCGATTTATTACGTGTTTACGAAGCAAAAGCTAAAACCAGGAGCTATTTAATGGCAACAGTTAACCAGCTGGTTCGCAAACCACGTGCTCGCAAAGTTGCAAAAAGCAACGTGCCTGCACTGGAAGCCTGCCCGCAGAAACGTGGTGTATGTACCCGTGTATATACCACCACTCCTAAGAAACCAAACTCCGCACTGCGTAAAGTATGCCGTGTGCGTTTGACTAACGGTTTTGAAGTTACCTCCTACATTGGTGGTGAAGGTCACAACCTGCAGGAACACTCCGTGATCCTGATCCGTGGCGGTCGTGTAAAAGACCTTCCGGGTGTTCGTTACCACACCGTTCGTGGTGCGCTTGACTGCTCCGGCGTTAAAGACCGTAAGCAAGCTCGCTCCAAGTATGGCGTGAAGCGTCCTAAGGCTTAATGGTTCTCCGTTAAGTAAGGCCAAACGTTTTATATTAATGTCAAACTCTTTGAGTTTTGGACAATCCTGAATTAACAACGGAGTATTTCCATGCCACGTCGTCGCGTCATTGGTCAGCGTAAAATCCTGCCAGATCCTAAGTTCGGATCAGAACTGCTGGCTAAATTTGTCAACATCCTGATGGTAGATGGTAAAAAATCTACTGCAGAATCAATCGTATACAGCGCGCTGGAGACCCTGGCTCAGCGTTCTGGTAAAAATGAACTGGAAGCATTCGAAGTTGCGCTCGAAAACGTGCGCCCAACTGTCGAAGTTAAGTCCCGCCGCGTAGGTGGTTCTACTTATCAGGTTCCAGTTGAAGTTCGTCCGGTCCGTCGTAATGCTCTGGCAATGCGTTGGATCGTAGAAGCTGCTCGTAAACGCGGTGATAAATCCATGGCTCTGCGCCTGGCGAACGAACTTTCTGACGCTGCAGACAACAAAGGTACTGCAGTTAAGAAACGTGAAGACGTTCACCGTATGGCAGAAGCCAACAAGGCGTTCGCACACTACCGTTGGTAATCCCTTCGGAGTATTAGTCACCAGGCGGGCGCTTCAGCGAAGCTGCCCGCTTTGGGTTACTTAACTGAACGCCTAAAAAGATAAACGAGGAATCAAATGGCTCGTACAACACCCATCGCACGCTACCGTAACATCGGTATCAGTGCGCACATCGACGCCGGTAAAACCACTACTACCGAACGTATTCTGTTCTACACCGGTGTAAACCACAAAATCGGTGAAGTTCACGACGGCGCCGCTACCATGGACTGGATGGAGCAGGAGCAGGAACGTGGTATTACCATCACTTCCGCAGCGACTACTGCATTCTGGTCTGGTATGGCTAAGCAGTATGAACCGCACCGCGTAAACATCATCGACACCCCGGGGCACGTTGACTTCACTATCGAAGTAGAACGTTCCATGCGTGTTCTTGACGGTGCGGTAATGGTTTACTGCGCAGTTGGTGGTGTTCAGCCACAGTCTGAAACCGTATGGCGTCAGGCTAACAAATACAAAGTTCCACGTATCGCGTTCGTTAACAAAATGGACCGTATGGGTGCGAACTTCCTGAAAGTTGTTGGTCAGATCAAAACCCGTCTGGGCGCGAACCCTGTTCCGCTGCAGCTGGCAATTGGTGCTGAAGAAGGTTTCACCGGTGTTGTTGACCTGGTGAAAATGAAAGCCATCAACTGGAACGAAGAAGACGCAGGCGTTACCTTCACTTATGAAGATATCCCAGCAGACATGCAGGACCTGGCTGACGAATGGCACCAGAACCTGATCGAGTCCGCTGCAGAAGCTTCAGAAGAGCTGATGGAGAAATACCTGGGTGGTGAAGAACTGACTGAAGAAGAGATCAAAAAAGCTCTGCGTCAGCGCGTTCTGAACAACGAAATCATCCTGGTAACCTGTGGTTCTGCGTTCAAGAACAAAGGTGTTCAGGCG